>JAEYNO010000515.1 GCA_023412515.1 Actinomycetes bacterium | reverse complement strand
CGACCGGCCCGGGCACGCCGGGCACGTCGGCGAGCCCGTCGAGCACCCACCACGCCCCGCCGACCACGCCGGCCCGCGCGACGCGCTGCGCGACGCCGCCGACACGTCCCGACCACCGCGGCCCGAGCCACACGACCCGCTGCCCCCACGACGCACCGTCCCCGACGAACGGGGGCACCACGAACACCGCGACCCACGGCACGGCCAGCCCGAGCACGGCCTCGACCCCGGGGTGCGTCCCGGGCTCCTGCCCGACGACGACCTCGCCGACCCGCCACAGCGTCAGCAGCACCGTGGCCAGCGCCGTGGCGAGCGCCCAGTCGAGCAGCATGCCCGTCCAGCGCCGCCACGCCGTGACGGGCCGGGGCTCGCGCCGCGCGGCCTCGAGCGCCTGCGCGCTGGGCACGACGCGCAGCACGAGCGGCGCGACGAGCGCGCCGAGCAGCGCGCCGAGCGTGTTCATGAGCACGTCGTCGACGTCCGCGACGCGGTACGAGCACGGGATGATCCCGAAGATCCCGGTGTACTGCGTGGTCTCGATCAGCACCGACGCCGCGAGCCCGCTGAGGGTCGCGACGAGCACGCCGCGGCGCAGCAGCGCGCGCACGGCCACGCCCCACGGCACGAACAGCACGACGTTGAGCACGACCTGCAGCACCGCGGTCGACAGCAGCGTGGCGCGCACGCCGAGGCCGGCGGTGTCGGTGCGGATGTCGGCGAGGAACCCGAGCGGCCGCAGGTTGTGTCCCGCCGCGTGCTGGGCGCACCACTGCGCGAGGTCGCCCGTGGGCAGCGGCAGCAGCGTGTAGGCGGCGAGCCCCACGGCGTACGTGGTGACCGCGGCGACCAGCAGCACGCGCCGCCCGGACAGCCGGCCGTAGCGGCGGTACTGCCACGCGACGACGGGCAGGAAGATCGCCGCGAACAGCAGCGTCCCGCCGATGACCCCCACGTACGCCGGCCACGTCCACGCCTCGCGCACGCGTCCTCCGTCCCGTCCGGCGGCTACGCGCCGAGCGCGACCGCGATGAGCAGCATCGTCACGAGGAACCCCGTGAGCAGGTTGAGCCACAGGAAGGTACGCCAGCCCGCGTTCGCGCGCTCGCACGTCTCGTCGGTCACCCGCCGGAACCGCCACGTGCTGATCGCGTACGGCAGCGGCAGCAGCGCGGCGAGCACGCCGGGCCACGGCAGCGCGAGCAGCAGCAGCGCCGCGAGGACGTACGCGGCGGTCGCGGCGAGCACGGTGGGCCGCGCGCCGAGCACGGTCGCGACCGACCCGATGCCGCCCGCACGGTCGGCCTGCACGTCCTGCACCGCGCCGAACGCGTGCGACGCCATGCCCCACAGCAGGAACGCCACGAGCACCGGCCACGTGGTGCGCGCCGTCAGGTCGGCGCCGGCCAGCACGAGGGCGTACAGCAGCGGACCCACGAAGTGCACGGACGACGACAGCGAGTCCAGGACGGGCCGCTCCTTGAACCGCAGCCGCGGCGCCGAGTACGCGACGACGTCGAGCAGCACGACGAGCAGCACGACGCCCGCGAGCGGCGACCCGAGCGCGAGCAGCCACACCACGAACGGCACGGTCGTCAGCAGGCAGGCCCACAGGATGCGCCGGTGCACGGCACGCGCGCGCTCGGGCGCGACGAGCCCGCCCTCGATGCCGCCCTTGCGTGGGTTGGCCAGGTCGGACGCGTAGTCGAACACGTCGTTGATCCCGTACATCAGCAGGTTGTACGGGACCAGGAAGAACAGCGTCCCGACCACGAGCCGGACGTCGACCAGCCCGCCGGTGACCATGAGCCACCCGGCGGCGAACGGGTAGGCGGTGTTGACCCAGGAGAACGGCCGCGAGGCCGCGAGCACCTCGCGCATCAGCCCGCCACCTCGTCGTCGCGCCCCGCGGGCGGTGTCACGGCGGGCGGTGTCACGGCGGGCGTCGTCGTGGCCGGCGCCGTCGCGGCGGCGCGGGCGCGCGACGACGTGCGCGGCGACCGCCCGAGGAGCACCCACAGCACGGGCACGAACACCGCGGCCGCGATCGCGTACGCGAAGTCCTCGAGCGGCGCGCCCCACACGTACACGCCGAGGATCTTGTCGGTCGCGTACTCGTACAGGCCGACGTCGATCATGATCGTGTCGAACACGGCCGTGAGCACGCACACCGCGGCCGCGGCGGCGAGCAGCGGCCACCCGCGCATGCGGCGCAGCACGGGCCACGACACGGCAGCGAGCACCACGAGCACGAGGACGTTCATGACGATGTTGGTCACGCGGCACCGCCCGCGTGGCCGCGGCGGGCCCCGGCGCGGCGCGCAGCGCGGACGTCGCACCAGCGCCACAGCAGCAGGCCCACGTAGCACAGCAGCGTGAGGAAGAACGCCTCCTCGAGCGGGAGCTCGGGCGCGAGCAGCACGCCGGTCATGTGCGGCGAGTCCCCGCGCGCGAAGATGCCGAGCGCGAGCCCCGCGAGGTCCCACAGCAGGAAGCCGACCACGCCCAGCCCGACGGTCCACGCCGAGCGCCGCGCGTCGTACCAGAACGCGAGCCGGAACCGCCGGTCGAGCAGTGCGAGCCCGCCCAGCGACACCGCGAGCGCGCCGAGGTAGGCGAACCCGATCACGCGCGCACCCCGCCCCGGCGCACGTCGTCGCGCCCCGCGGCGACGCGCGACCACAGCCCGCGCGGCAGGCCCGCGCCCAGGTAGCCGGGACGCAGCGGCGCGGGCAGCGGGCGGCCGGAGGTCTCCCCCAGCAGCCGCTTGGCGACGAGCTCGGCGCCGATGAGCACCATCGGCAGCCCGACGCCGGGCACGGTGCCGCCGCCGACGTGCAGCAGGTTCGGCACGCGGTGCGACGCGACGCCGGGCCGGAACATCGCCGACTGCCGCAGCGTGTGCTCCATGCCCAGCGCGGTGCCGCGCCACGCGGACATGTCGCGCGCGAAGTCCGCGGGCCCGACGACGCGGCGCAGCACGGTGCGCTCGCGCAGGTCGCGGATCCCCGCCCACGACGCGAGCTGGTCCAGGTACCGGTCGGCGTGCGCGTCGAGCTCGCCGGGGCGCGTGCCGATCGCCGGGTCGGCGGGGAACGGCACGAGCACGAAGAGGTTCTCGTGGCCGGCGGGCGCGGCGGTCGGGTCCGTCGCGGTCGTGCGCGACACGTACAGCGACGCGACGTCGGGCACGCGCAGGTCCGACGGCGGCGTCGAGCGCCCGGGGCCGAGGATCGCGTCGAAGTTGCCGGGCCAGTCGCGCGTGAAGAACAGCGAGTGGTGCGCGAGCTCGGGCAGCTCGCCGCGCACGCCCGCCATGACGAGCAGCGCCGAGATCCCGGGCCCGCGGCGGTCCCACGCGTCGGCGGGCAGGTCGGCGTGGGCGGGGTCGAGCAGCGCGGTCTCGGTGTGGTGCCGGTCGGCCGCGGACACGACGACGTCGGCGGCCAGCCGCGTGCCGTCGGCCAGCAGCACCGCGCGCGCGGTGCCCCGGCGGCGCGGCTCGCGCGGCGTGCGGGGCGCGTCCTCGACCTCGATGCCGACGACGTCTGCACCCGTGCGCACGACGACGCCCTCGGCGACCGCGACCTTCTCGAGCGCCTCGACGAACGTGTACATGCCGCCGCGGGGGTAGTAGACGCCCTCGCCGAGGTCGAGGTGGCTCATGAGGGAGTACAGCGCGGGCACCCGGTAGGGCGAGGACCCGAGGAACACGGCGTGGTAGCCGAGCACCTGCCGCAGCACGGGGTGCTCGACCGTGCGCGCGATCCGGGTCGCGAGCGGCTCGGTCAGCAGGCGCGCGAGCGTGCCCGTGCGGCGCAGCACGTCGGTGGACAGCGCGCGGTCGGGACGCTCGAACGTCGTGTACAGGAAGTGGTCGAGCGCGGTGCGGTAGGCCTCTCCCGCGTCGTCGACGTAGCGTCGGATCGCGGCGCCCGCGCCCGGCTCGAGCGCGTCGAACGTCGCGGCGTTCGCCACGGGGTCCGCGACCACCTCGAACGGGTCGACGCCCTGCCCGGGCTCGGGGAACAGCCGGTACGCGGGGTCGAGCCGCTGCAGCTCGACGTGGTCCGCGAGGTCGCGGCCGAGCAGCGCGAACGTGTGCTCGAACACCTCGGGCATGAACCACCACGACGGCCCGGTGTCGAACCGGAACCCGTCCTGCTCCCACGTCCCGGCGCGGCCGCCCAGCCGGTCGTGCCGCTCGAGCAGCGTGACCTGCGCCCCTCCCCGGGCGAGCAGCGCGGCCGTGGCCAGCCCGCCGACGCCGCCGCCGACCACGACGACGTGCACGGGCGCGGGCGCGCTCACCGGGCCACCGCCCGTCGCACGCGACGCACGGGCCCGGCCTGCCGCACGCGACCGCCCGCCTCGTCGACCAGCACGCCCCCGACGGCCCGCGCGACCACGAGCGCCTTGACCGGGCCGGGCA
>JAEYNO010000511.1 GCA_023412515.1 Actinomycetes bacterium | reverse complement strand
TTACAGGGTTGGTTGGTATCATAAAAATAGGGGCAGCGGGTTCGCTGCAGCAGATTACCGGCGGTGGTGGCCTGATTACGTAGCTGGCCGGAGGCCCCGGCAAGCAACGCCCGCGACAAGACCGCGTAATCTTTGCGCACCCGGGCATCGGCGGCCAGATCGGTATTACGCACCAGCGCCCCGATACGCATACCGCCGTCGTCGGTGGCTTCAATGCTATCCAGTCCGAGATGGTTAATGTCGATCAGGTGGATGGGGGTTTCGATCTCCAGCTTCATCAGATCCAGCAGATTGGTCCCGCCGGCAATGAATTTTGCCCCCTCGTGGCGTTGGGCGCTCTGTGCGGCCTCGGCCGGGGTCTTTACGCGCTCATAGGTAAAGGCTCTCATGATTTCAGCTCCCCGGCGGCCTCTTCGATGGCGGCAAGAATGTTGGAATAGGCGCCGCAGCGGCAGATATTGCCGCTCATGCGCTCGCGCAGCTCGTCAGGGGTCATTTCCGGCGGCGAGACCAGATCGAGAGTCACGTGGCTCGGGATCCCGGCTTCGATCTCTTTCAATACCGCGACCGAAGAGCAGATCTGCCCCGGAGTGCAGTAACCGCACTGGTAGCCGTCGTGTTTAATAAAGGCGGCCTGCATGGGGTGCAGTGCCTCCGGGGTACCCAGCCCTTCAATGGTGGTGATGTCGGCATCCTGGTGCATCACCGCCAGCGTCAGGCAGGCATTCAGACGGCGACCATCCACCATCACGGTGCAGGCGCCACACTGACCGTGGTCGCACCCTTTTTTGCTGCCGGTCAGCTGCAGATTCTCACGCAGGGCATCCAGTAAGGTGGTACGGGTATCGACCTCCAGGGTTCGCGGTTCCCCGTTAACCGTAAAAGAGAGGGGAAGACGTTCAGCGGGGGGCGTGGCCGCAGGGCGCTCGTCACCAAACGCCATACCCGGCGCAACGGCGGCGGTGGCGGCGGTGCCCGCGCTGACTTTCAATAGGGTACGACGCGTCAGGCTAAAATCCTGCTCGCCTTCGTCAGGGGTATTGCCATGGTTGCTCATGCCAGGCCTCCGGTATCAAATGAGAAAAGTTATTCCTGAAACGCTTTTTTAAGCTTCAAGCATAGTCCCTGCTGTCGGCAGGATTATTCCTAATTCGTTTGTCGGGAGGCTGGCGCAGGCAGGCTAGTCCATGAGATAGCGGATAACGGTGACGTCCTCTTCTTGCCGTACGCGGGATTTTACCCGCCAGGTCTGTTCAATTCGCTCCGGGGTGAATACCGTTGCGGGCTCGCCGCTTGCCACGACCCGCCCGCCTTTAAGCAGCACCAGCCGCTGGCAGAATCGGGCCGCCAGATTGAGGTCATGCAGCGCGACGACCACCGTCAGCGGCAGGCTGGCAATCAGGCGCATTAGCTCCAGCTGATGCTGAATGTCGAGATGGTTTGTCGGCTCATCCAGCAGCAGTACCTGCGGTTGCTGAGCCAGGGCGCGGGCGATTTGGCAGCGCTGGCGCTCGCCACCGGACAGATGACGCCACTGCCGATCGCGCAGCGACGTGAGCTGCATCAGGCGCAGCGCCTCCGCCACAGCCTGCTCATCTTCGGCGTGCCAGCCCTGTAACAGCCGGCGATGTGGGGTACGTCCCAGGGCGACAATCTGCCCGACGCTGAGATCCCCATCCACCTCGGCATGCTGCGTAACAAACGCCATCTGACGGGCGCGCTGCCTGAGGGGGAGGGCATCAAGGGCAATCCCATTCAGGCGTACCTGCTGCGCACCGGCGGGCAGCAGCCCGGCCAGACAGCGGAGCAGGGTCGACTTCCCCGAACCGTTTGGCCCCAGCAGGCCAACACGCTGCCCGGCGCTCACCTCCAGATCGATACCATGGAGTACAGTTTTTGATTGCAACTGCACCTGCAGTCCCTTCGCTGAGATATTCATCTTTTTCTCTCCCGGCTGCGCCACAGTATCAGGACAAACGCGGGGGCCCCCACCAGCGCGGTGACCACGCCGATCGGCAGCACCTGGTGGGCGATCAACGTCCGGGAAACCATATCCGCGAGGATCATAAAATGGCTGCCAATAAGAAAGGTTAAAGGAATGGATCGCTGATGGCCCGGGCCGCTCACCATGCGCGAGATATGCGGGATCACGAGACCGACAAAGCCCACGGCGCCGATGGTGCTGACCATCACGGCGGTGATCAGCGCGCAGGTTAGCAATAACACCACGCGTACCCAGGTGACCGGGACCCCAAGGGTGGTAGAGACTTCATCGCCGAAGGTAAAGGTATCCAGCGCCCGGGAGAAAGCCATGATTATGAGCAATCCCGCCAGCGTAACCGCCAGCGCCAGTAAAGCATCGGGCCAGCGCACGCCGCTCAGGCTCCCCAGCAGCCAGAACATGACGCTGCGTGACTGCTCGGCGTTGGCCGAGGTGCTTACCACATACGCGGTCAGCGCGTTAAACAGCTGGGTACCGGCAATGCCCGCCAGCAAAATGCGCGGCGGGCTGTCGGTCATGCCGCGCGTAATGACCATGATCAGCCCAAAAGCGCCGCAGGCACCGAGAAAGGCGCCGCTGCTGACGCCCAGCGTGGTACCGCCGATGCCCAGCAACATCACGCAGACTGCCCCCAGCGACGCCCCGGCGGAGATGCCCAGCAGATAGGGCTCCGCCAGCGGGTTGCGTAGAATCGATTGCAAGACCAGCCCGCACAGGGCCAGCCCGCCGCCGCTGCACGCCGCCATCAGTGCCCGGCTCATGCGATACTCCCAGACAATACCTGCCTCTACTTGGGGAAGGACGAAAGCGGTCAACCCTAACCCGTTAAGAATGGCCTGGCCTGCCGTGCTAAAGGAGACCGCCATCTCCCCCTGAGTGGCGGCGAGCACCAGCATCAAGGGTAGCGCCAGCACGCCTGCCGCCAACAGCGTGCGGTATCGCCAGCGCGGAGGTGAGACGGGCAG
>JAEYNO010000419.1 GCA_023412515.1 Actinomycetes bacterium | reverse complement strand
ATGCGGGCCGGGCCGCTGACCGAGGCCGTCGCCGACCTGGTGCGCCGCGCCCGCCTGGGCGGGGCGCCGGCCACGCCGGGCGTCGACGTGCTGACCGCCCGCGAGGCCGAGGTGCTGACGCTCGTGGCGCAGGGGCTGTCGAACCGGCAGGTCGGCGAGCGGCTGTTCATCTCCGGCAAGACCGTCTCGGTGCACGTGTCGAACGTGCTGGCCAAGCTCGGGGCGTCGGGGCGCACCGAGGCGGTGGCGATCGCGCACCGCCGCGGCCTGCTCGGCGCGGCTGCGGCGCGCGAGGGGCGCGTGCCGGCGACCGGCCCTACCGTGTGAGCCATGGCACAGACCCCGGCGGTGGAGCTCGAGGTGCGCGGCCGCACCGTGCGCGTCAGCAGCCCCGACCGCGTCGTGTTCCCCGACCGCGGGATCACCAAGCTCGACGTCGTCGAGTACTTCCTCGCCGTGGGCGACGGCATCCTCGGCGCGCTGCTGGACCGGCCGACGACCCTCGAGCGCTGGCCCAGGGGCGTGTTCGAGGGCGCCCGGATGGCGACCCGGCAGGACTCGTCGGGCGACGCGTTCTACCAGAAGCGCGTGCCGCAGGGCGCGCCCGGCTACGTCGAGACGTCACGCATCGCGTTCCCCTCGGGCCGCACCGCCGACGAGGTCGCCCCGACCGAGCTCGCGGTCGTCGCGTGGGCCGCGAACCTCGGCACGCTGACGTTCCACCCGTGGCCGGTCGTGCGGGACGACGTCGACCGGCCCGACCAGGTGCGCATCGACCTCGACCCGCAGCCCGGCACCGACTTCGCCGACGCCGCGCGGGTCGCTCCGCACGTGCGCGAGCTGCTCGCCGAGCACGGCCTCGAGGGCACGCCCAAGACGTCGGGCGGCCGCGGCCTGCACGTGTTCGTGCCGATCGAGCCCGCCTGGACGTTCGTCGAGGCGCGCCGCGCCACGATCGCGTTCGGCCGCGAGCTCGAACGCCGCCTGCCCGAGCAGGTCACGATGAAGTGGTGGAAGGAGGAGCGGGGCCGCAAGATCTTCGTCGACTACAACCAGATGGCGCGGGACCGCACGATCGCGTCGGCGTACTCGATCCGCTCCAACCCGCGCGCGACCGTCTCGGCGCCCCTCACGTGGGACGAGGTCGCCGACGCGCACCCCGACGACTTCGACGTCACCACGATGCCCGCGCGCTTCGCCGACGTCGGCGACCTGTTCGCACCGCTCGTCGCGCACGCGGCGCCGCGGTACCGGATCGACTCGCTGCTCGAGCTCGCCGACCGCCAGGAGCGCGACGACGGCCACGGCGACCTGCCCTACCCGCCCGAGTACCCCAAGATGCCCGGCGAGCCCAAGCGCGTGCAGCCGAGCAAGGACCGCGACCGGCCACGATGACCGTGCACCGGGCCCGGCCGTGACCGGGGCCGTCGCGTACCGCTCCGCCGCGGGGCGGTGGGTGCTGCTCGCCACCGTGCTCGGGTCGGCGCTCGCGTTCATCGACGCGACAGTCGTCACGATCGCGCTGCCGCGCATCGCCGAGGACCTCGACGCGACGACGGCCGACCTGCAGTGGACCGTCAACGGGTACGCGCTGACGCTCGCGGCGTTCCTGCTGCTCGGCGGCGCCCTCGGCGACCGGCTCGGGCGGCGGCGCGTGTTCCTCGTCGGGGTCGTGTGGTTCGCGGTGGCGTCCGTCGCGTGCGCGCTCGCCCCGACGGTCGGCGTGCTGGTCGCGGCCCGCGTGCTGCAGGGCGTCGGCGGTGCGCTCCTCACACCCGGCTCGCTCGCGATCCTGCAGTCGACGTTCGCGGGCGACGACCGCGGTCGCGCGATCGGTGCGTGGTCGGGGCTGGGCGGGCTCGCGGGGGCCGCGGCGCCCTTCCTCGGCGGGTGGGTCGTGCAGGTCGCGGACTGGCGCTGGGTGTTCGGCATCAACGTGCCGCTCGCCGCGCTCGTCGTCGCGGTCGCGCTGCGGCACGTGCCCGAGTCCGCCGACCCGGGCGCGCAGGCGCGCGTCGACGTCGCCGGGACCGCGCTCGGGGCGCTCGGGCTCGCGGGGCTCACGTTCGGGTTCACGCAGTGGTCCGAACCGGCCGCGTCGGGCGTCGTCGTGGTCGCGGCGCTCACGGTCGGCGTCGGCGCGCTGGCGGCGTTCCTGCGGGTCGAGTCGCGGGCGCGGGCCCCGCTGGTGCCGCCCCGCCTGTTCCGGTGGCGCCCGTTCGCGGGCGTCAATGCCGCGACGTTCCTCGTGTACGCCGCGCTCAGCGGCGTCGGGTTCTTCCTCGTCGTGACGCTGCAGGTCGTGGCGGGGTACCCGCCGCTCGCCGCCGGGGTCGCGCAGCTGCCGGTGACGCTGCTCCTGCTCGTCTTCTCGCCCCGCGCGGGCGCGTGGGGGGTACGGGTCGGCCCCCGCGTCCCGATGACCGTCGGCCCGCTCGTGGCCGGGGCCGGCACGGCGCTGCTCGCCGGCATCGGCTCCGCCGCGCCGTACCTCACGCACGTGCTGCCGGGCGTGCTCCTGCAGGGCGTGGGCCTGGTGATGACGGTCGCGCCGCTGACGACGACCGCGCTGGCCGCGGCCCCCGACCATCTGGCCGGCGTCGCGAGCGGCGTCAACAACGCGGTCGCGCGCGTCGCGAGCCTGCTCGCGGTCGCCGTGCTCCCGCTGGTCGCGGGCGTCGGCGCGTCCCTCACCGACGCCGCCCGCCTCGCCCCGGCCCACCGCACCGCGATGCTCGTGTGCGCCGGTCTGCTGGTCGCGGG
>JAEYNO010000450.1 GCA_023412515.1 Actinomycetes bacterium | reverse complement strand
GGCCGACCCCGACG
The DNA here is from genome assembly GCA_023412515.1 of Actinomycetes bacterium. Lineage (GTDB taxonomy): Bacteria > Actinomycetota > Actinomycetes > Actinomycetales > Cellulomonadaceae > Cellulomonas. Next base: position 4,575 of record JAEYNO010000450.1, on the reverse strand, counting down.
GTTCCGCCGCGGCCGCGGCGCTCGCGCGCGACCTCCTGGGCCCGGGTGCGCGGCCCGTCCCCGTGGGTCACGTGCGCAACGTGGTGGCCGCACCCGACGCGGGGTACCCGTGGCCCGTCCCGCTCGCGCACTTCACGGTGTGGCGCGCCGAGGGCGACCCCCGCGACGCGGGGACGTGGGTCGACGTCCGCGACCCCGCGTGCGTGCTGCGCGAGCGGCACTGGTGGCCCCTGGTCGGCGACGACCTGCTCTGACGGGCCGTCGCACCGCCGAGTCGTCGGACGACCGTCCCGCGTGCGCGCCACGACGTGCGAGGCTGGACCACGCACGCACCCCTCGCCGCACCCGACAGGAGCCCCTCGTGGTCGACCTCGCCTACGTCATCGCCGGTTCGGAAGCCACCGGCGGCGCCGGCATCCAGGCGGACCTGCGCACGTTCCAGCAGCTCGGCACGTTCGGGCTCGGCACCGTGACCTGCCTCGTGTCGTTCGACCCCGCGCACGACTGGAACCACCGGTTCTTCCCCGTGCCGGCCGAGGTCATCGCGCAGCAGATGGAGGCCGCGACGGCCGCCTACGACCTCGACGTCGTGAAGATCGGCATGCTCGGCACGCCCGCGACCATCGACGTCGTCGCCGAGGGGCTGCGCCGGCAGCGGTGGCGGCACGTCGTGCTCGACCCGGTGCTCATCTGCAAGGGTCAGGAGCCGGGCGCCGCGCTCGACACCGACAACGCGCTGCGCGAGCAGGTCGTGCCGCTCGCGACGGTCGTGACGCCCAACCTGTTCGAGGCGCACGCGCTGTCCGGCATGGCGTCGATCGAGACGGTCGAGCAGCTCACCGAGGCCGCGCGCCGGATCCAGGAGCTGGGCCCGCGCGTCGTCGTCGCGAAGGGCGGGGTCGACCTGCCCGGCGACGACGCGGTCGACGTGCTGGTCGACGGCGACGAGGTCACGGTGCTGCGGACGCCGAAGGTCGGGCGCGAGCGCGTCGCCGGCGCGGGGTGCACGCTCGCCGCCGCGATCACGGCCGAGCTCGCCAAGGGCGCCGACGTCGAGGACGCCGTCGTCGCGGCCAAGGCGTTCGTGACCGCGGGCATCGAGGGTCGCATCGGCGGTCGTGCGCCGTTCGAGGTCGTCCGCCAGGGCGCCTGAGGGCTGCCCGGGGCAAGCATCTGCCGCCCCCAGAGGTGCGACGGCGAGGCCAGGCTTACCTTGCAAGGACGGGCCTCGCGTCCGCGAGGCCAGGATCAGCAGGGGGCTGATGATGGTCACGAACACTCGCAGAGCCGCACGCCGGCACCACGAACCTGACGTGGTGGAGCTGAACCCCGTCTTCGCTCGCCCGGGCGAGGCGACGGAGATCCCGAAGTTCCGCCTGCCGGACGAGGAAGCGCTCCCGGCGACGGCTTACCAGATCGTCCACGACGAGGCGATGCTCGACGGGAACGCCCGCCTCAACCTCGCCACGTTCGTCGGGACGTGGATGGACGAGCACGCGTCGCGGCTGTACCTCGAGGCCGCCGACAAGAACATGATCGACAAGGACGAGTACCCGCAGACGGCCGCCGTCGAGACACGATGCTGGACGATGCTCGCCGAGCTCTGGCACGCGCCCGACCCCGAGCGCACGATCGGCACCTCGACGATCGGGTCGTCCGAGGCGGCGATGCTCGGCGGGCTGGCGCTCAAGCGGCGCTGGCAGCACGCGCGGCAGGCCGCGGGCAAGCCCACGGACCGCCCCAACCTCGTGCTGTCCAGCGCGGTGCAGGTCTGCTGGGAGAAGTTCTGCAACTACTTCGAGGTCGAGGCGCGGTACGTGCCGATCTCGTGGGAGCACAAGGTCCTCGACGGCCACGACCTCGAGTCGTACGTCGACGAGAACACGATCGGCGTCGTCGCGATCATGGGCGTGACGTACACCGGGATGTACGAGCCGGTGGCCGAGATCGCCGCGGCCCTCGACCGGATCCAGGAGGCGACCGGCCTCGACGTCCCCATCCACGTCGACGGGGCCTCGGGCGGCATGGTCGCGCCGTTCGTGCAGCCCGACCTCGCGTGGGACTTCCGCGTCCCGCGCGTCGTGTCGATCAACACGTCGGGGCACAAGTACGGCCTCGTCTACCCCGGGCTGGGGTGGGTCGTGTGGCGCGACCTGGAGTCGCTGCCCGACGACCTGATCTTCCGCGTGTCGTACCTCGGCGGGGACATGCCGACGTTCGCGCTGAACTTCTCCCGTCCCGGCGCGCAGGTCCTGCTGCAGTACTACCTCTTCATCCGCCTCGGCAGGGCCGGGTACACCGCGGTGCAGCAGACGTCCCACGACGTCGCCCTGTACCTCTCGGGGGAGATCGCGACGATGCCCGCGTTCGAGCTGTGGAACGACGGGTCGGACATCCCCGTGTTCGCGTGGCGGCTGCGCGAGGGGCACACGTCGAACTGGAACCTGTACCACCTGTCCGACCGGCTCCGCACCAAGGGGTGGCTCGTCCCGGCGTACCCCATGCCGGTCGACCTCACCGACGTGACGGTGCAGCGGATCGTGGTGCGCAACGGGTTCAGCCACGACCTGGCGTCGGCGTTCCTCGCCGACCTGCGCGACGAGGTCGACTACCTCGACGCCCTCACCGGGCCGATGCCCGCCGAGGGCCAGCGCTCCGGGTTCCACCACTGAGCGCGGGGGAGGGAGACTCTCATGTCGACAGAGCACCGCACCCCCGCACCCGGCGCCGCCGCCGCACCGCACGTGCGCGCCGACGGCACGCACGCCCCGAGCGCCGACCACGTCAAGCCGCACCCGTACGGGAAGCCCGGCGCGCGGCAGCCCGCCGGGCACTCCGGGCCCGCGATCGGTGCGCCGGCGGCCGGGCCGGCGGCGTTCATGTCCGTCCTGCAGCTCGCGATGCTCACGGTCGTGGTCGTCGCGTCGCTGCGGTCGCTGCCGGCCATCGCGACGTACGGCCTGGGCTCCGTGACGCTGTTCGTCGTCCCCGCGATCCTCTTCCTCGTGCCGACCGCGCTCGTCGCGGCCGAGCTCGCCACGGGGTGGAAGGGCGGGGTCTTCACGTGGGCGCGTGAGGCTTTCGGCGAACGCGTGGGCTTCGTCGCGATCTGGCTGCAGTGGATCCAGAACGTCGTCTGGTACCCCACGCAGATCGCGTTCATCGCGGCGAGCCTGTCGTTCGTCGTGAGCGACCAGCGGCTCGCGTCGAACGGCGTCTACACGGCGATCGTGATCCTCGTCCTGTACTGGGGCTCGACCCTCATCACGCTCGCGGGCGGGAACCTGTTCGCGAAGGTCGGGTCCTGGAGCGGCATCTTCGGCACGATCCTGCCGGCGGTGCTGCTCATCGTCTTCGGCGCCGTCTGGCTGGCGACCGGCGAGCGGTCGGAGACCTCGTTGGAGGCGTCGGCGGTGATCCCGCCGTGGACGGGCATCGCGTCGATCGTGCTCATCGTGTCCAACGTGCTCGCGTACGCGGGCATGGAGGTCAACGCGGTGCACGCCAACGACCTGAAGAACCCCGGACGCGGCTTCCCGCGGTCGATCGCGGTGGCCACGGTCCTCATCCTGCTGGTGTTCATCCTGCCGACGATCGCGATCTCGGTCGCCGTCCCGAAGAAGGAGCTCGGGGTGACGAACGGCATCAACCTCGCGTTCGAGCAGTTCTTCGACCACTGGGGCATGGGGTGGGGCACGCCGGTGATCTCGCTGCTCATCGCGCTCGGCGCGTTCGCGTCGGTCGTGTCGTGGATCGCCGGTCCCTCGCGCGGCCTGCTCGCGGCGGCACGCACGGGGCTCCTGCCCCCGGCGCTGCAGCGGCGCAACAAGGCGGGCGTGCAGAGCGGCATCCTGGCCGTGCAGGGCGGCATCGTGACGCTGCTCGCGCTGCTGTTCGTGCTCGTGCCGAACGGCAACACGGCGTTCATCGCGCTCGTCGACATGGCGGCGGCCCTCTACCTGATCATGTACATGATCATGTTCGCGGCCGCCATCAGGCTCCGGCGCTCGCAGCCGCACGTCGTGCGGACGTACCGGACGCCGGCCATGAAGCTCGTGGCGGGCGTCGGGTTCGTCGCGTGCGCCGTCGCGTTCGTCCTGGCGTTCATCCGGCCCTCGGGGTTCACCGGGCTCTCGGAGGTCGCCTACCCGCTGGTGGTCGCGGCCGTCGTGGTGGTGCTCGGTGGCCCGCCGCTGCTGTTCTACGCCCGTCGCCGGCCGACGTGGGACCGCCGCACCGCCGAGGAGCGCGCGACGACCGACGACGTGCTCGTGAACCCGCCGGACACCCCGGCGCCCACGAGCGCGCCGCGCACGGCCGCCGGGGGCTGAGCACCGCCGGGACCCGCCGGGGGCGCGTGCCCCGACCGACACGTCACCGCCGTCGGTCGGGGCGCGCGTGCGCGTCCGCACCGGCTGCGGGGAGTGCGCCCGGCGCCGGTGCGGGACGTACCGTCTGACGGCGTGACACGAGCGCGCGCCCGGACGGTGGCCACCGCGGTGGCAGTCCTGCTGGTCGCGGCCTGCGCACCGACCTCGCTGCCCGGACCGGCCGACGGCACGCCCACGCCCGGAC
>JAEYNO010000446.1 GCA_023412515.1 Actinomycetes bacterium | reverse complement strand
TTTATTTTTTTTTTATTTGTTTGGGGGGTGCGGGGGCCGGGGGGGGGGAACGCGTCCTCGAGCCGCGGTCGGCGTCACCCGGGTGCGCGCCGCGGGGCGCCCCGGGAAGCGCCGTGACGATGAGAGGATCATCACCATGAAGGGACGCGTCCTGGTGGTCGACGACGACACCGCTCTGGCCGAGATGATCGGGATCGTGCTGCGCTCCGAGGGCTTCGACCCCGTCTTCTGCGAGGACGGGGACGAGGCGCTCGGCGTCTTCCGGCAGTCGCAGCCGGACCTCGTGCTGCTCGACCTCATGCTGCCCGGCAAGGACGGCAACGAGGTGTGCCGGCTGATCCGGGCCGAGTCGGGCGTGCCGATCGTCATGCTCACGGCCAAGAGCGACACGGTCGACGTCGTGCTGGGCCTGGAGTCCGGCGCCGACGACTACATCTCCAAGCCGTTCAAGCCCAAGGAGCTCGTGGCGCGCGTGCGCGCCCGCCTGCGGCGCAGCGACGAGCCGGCGCCCGAGCACCTCGCGATCGGCGACCTGTCGATCGACGTGCCCGGCCACCGCGTCGAGCGCGCGGGACGCCCCATCGCGCTCACGCCGCTCGAGTTCGACCTCCTGGTCGCGCTCGCGCGCAAGCCCTGGCAGGTCTTCACGCGCGAGGTCCTGCTCGAGAAGGTCTGGGGCTACCGTCACGCGGCCGACACGCGGCTCGTGAACGTCCACGTGCAGCGCCTGCGCTCGAAGATCGAGACCGACCCCGAGCGTCCCGAGATCGTCGTGACGGTGCGGGGCGTCGGCTACAAGGCGGGCGTCGGCGGCACGTGAGCACGTCCGCGGCCGCGCCGAGGCGCGCGCCCCGCCGCGGGGCGTGGCGCCGGCTGGGTCGCGCGCGCGCCGGGCGTCGGCTGCGCGCGCTGGCGGGACGCTGGCGCTCGTCGCTGCAGCTGCGCGTGCTGGTCTCGACGCTCGGGCTGGGGCTCGTCGCGCTCGCGCTCATCGGCGTCTACGTCGGCGACCGCATGAGCGCGGGGCTCTTCGAGGCACGCCGCGACCAGGTGCTCGCCGAGAGCGCGCGCAGCACGCAGCAGGCGCAGGACTCCCTCTCGGCGTCGACCGCAAGCACGCCCGGCGACGTCGCGATCCTGCTGGAGGACGTGACCAACGCGCAGCGCGCCGGCGGGTCCGGCGACCGTGACGTCTTCCTGCTGCGCGCGCCCGGCCAGGCCGGGTTCGGCGTCGGCGCGACCGCGAGCGACCTCACGCTCGTCGACCTCGTCAGCCGCGAGCTCAAGCAGGCGACCGCGGGCGACGGCCAGCAGTGGCAGTCCGTCGCGATCCCCGTGGGCGACCGCGTCGAGCCGGGGATCGTCGTCGGGCAGGACGTCGAGGTGCCCACCGCCGGCACGTACCAGATGTTCTTCCTGTACTCGCTGCAGGCCGAGCAGGACCGGCTCGACTTCCTGCTGCGCACGCTCGGGTTCGCGGCCGCCGCGCTGGTCGTGCTGCTCGGGGGCATGACGTGGCTCGTGACGCGCCGCACGGTGCACCCCGTGCGCCGCGCCGCGCACGTGGCCGAGCGCCTCGCGGACGGGCACCTGTCGGAGCGCATGGCCGTGCACGGGCAGGACGAGATGGCCACCCTGGCGCGGTCGTTCAACGAGATGGCGGGCAGCCTGCAGGACCAGATCCACCGCATGGAGGAGCTCTCGACGCTGCAGCGTCGCTTCGTGTCCGACGTGTCGCACGAGCTGCGCACGCCGCTGACGACCATCCGCATGGCGGGCGAGGTCATCCACGGCGCGCGCGACGAGTTCGACCCCGCGGTCAAGCGCTCCGCCGAGCTGCTGGCCACGCAGCTCGACCGGTTCGAGGACCTGCTCGCCGACCTGCTGGAGATCAGCCGGTTCGACGCGGGCGCCGCCGTGCTGGACGCCGAGGGACGCGACCTGCGGGACATCGTCATGCAGGCCGTCGACAACGCCGTGCCGCTCGCCGCGCGCCGCGGGTCCTGGTTGCAGGTCGAGCTGCCCGACCAGCGCGCCGACGCGGACGTCGACCCGCGCCGCGTCGAGCGCATCCTGCGCAACCTGCTCGTCAACGGCATCGAGCACGCCGACGGCTCGGCGGTCGAGGTGCGCGTGGGCGTCGACCCGACGGCGGTCGCGGTGACGGTGCGCGACCACGGCGTGGGCATGACGGCCGACGAGGCGCTGCACGTGTTCGACCGCTTCTGGCGCGCCGACCCCGCGCGCGCCCGCACGACCGGCGGCACCGGCCTCGGCCTGGCGATCTCGCTCGAGGACGCGCACCTGCACGGCGGCACGCTCGAGGCGTGGGGGCGGCCGGGGCGCGGCGCGTGCTTCCGGCTCACGCTGCCCCGGCGCGCGGGCATCCGCCTGTCGGGCTCGCCGTTGCCGCTGGTCCCCGGCCCCGACGCGTCGGTTCCCGACGCGACCCCGCTGCGCAGCACCGACCCGGCGGCGCTGCCCGAGCTGCCACCCATGACGGGGGAGATCGCGATCGTGAGCAACGCGTCCGACCCGGCGCGCACCGACGTGCGCCTCGACGACACGGCCGACGTGCCCGCCCGCGGGCGGAGGCAGCCGTGACCCGGGCGCGGGGCGTCGTGCCGGCGGCGGTGCTCGTCGTCGGCGTCCTGGTCGGCTGCGCCGCGATCCCGACGTCCGGGCCGGTGACCGAGGGTGACGGCGTGGTCAGCGAGCAGGAGGGCGTCGTGGTGCTGGCGCAGGGGCCGCAGGCCGACGCAGACCCCGCGGCCATCGTGGAGGGCTTCCTGCTCGCGAGCGACGCCGAGGTCACGGGCGACTTCGAGGTCACGCGGCAGTTCCTCGCGGCGGACGAGCGCACCGAGTGGGACCCGGGCGCGTCGACGGTGGTCGCGAGCCGGACCAAGGTCGAGCAGACGGGCGAGGCCCAGGTGACCGTGTCCGTCGACGTGTCGGCGCGGCTCGACGCCGACGGCCGGTACGCCGAGGCGCCCGCCGACGCGCGCGAGACCCTGCGCTACGAGCTCGTGCAGGACGCGCGGGGGCACTGGCGGATCGCGCACGCGCCGGACGGCGTCGTGGTGACGGCGCGCCGGTTCGAGCAGCAGTTCCGGGCGACGTCCCTGTACTTCCTCTCGCCGGACGGGCGGATGCTCGTCCCCGAGGTCCGCTGGTTCCGCGACCGCAACGTCCCGACCGCCGTCGTGCGGGCGCTGCTCGCCGGTCCGTCGCCGTGGCTGCGGGACGCGGTGACGACGGCGGTGCCCGCGGGCGCCGAGCTCAAGCCTGAGGCGGTGACGGTCGAGCAGGGGGGAGTGGCCGAGCTCACGCTCGAGCCCGCGCAGGCCGTGCAGGACGCCGACCGTGGCCTGCTGCTCGCGCAGCTCGAGGCGTCGCTGCGCGCGCTGGGCATCACGACGGTCCACGTGCAGGCCGGCGCGACGGGGGCGCCGCTCGAGGGCCGCGCCGCCGACCTCGCGACGCCCGACCCGGGGGAGCTCGAGCTGCTCGTCGACGGTCGCACGCTCGCGCTCGTCGACGGCGCGCCCGTGCCGGTGGACGGGGTCGGCG
>JAEYNO010000363.1 GCA_023412515.1 Actinomycetes bacterium | reverse complement strand
CGTCAGGCCGGCTGACCCTGCCGGTCGCCCGCGGCGGCGCGCCCCGACACCAGCACGGTGACGGCGAACACCGCGGGCACGACGGCCATGAGCAGCAGCCCCGCGCGCAGCCCGCTGCCCGAGTCCGGCGGAAGGGCCGCCGCGAGCCCGCCCAGCGGCCCGTCCGTCAGGCCCGCGAGCACGCCCGCGCCCAGCGGACCGAGCATGCCGCCCGCATCACCCGCGAGCGCGAGCAGCGCGAACATCGCGGCGCCGCCGAGCGGGAACCGCGCGGACGTCAGCGAGAACGTGCCGGGCCACAGCAGCGCGACCGCGAGGCCGCACAGCGCGCACGCGACCAGGCTCACGGCCGGCACGGTCGCGGTCGCCGCGACGACGTAGCAGACGGCGGCGCCCGCGCCCGAGGCGGCGAGCAGCGGGCGCAGCGGCACGCCGTGCCCCCACATGCCGTACGCGAACCGCCCCAGCCCCATGAGCAGCGCGAACAGGCCGGGCCCCAGCAGGTCGCCGACCTCCTTGGGCACGCCCGTGCCCTGCTCGGCGAAGAACGACGACCACTGCGCGATCGTCAGCTCGGCCGCGCCGCCCGTCGTCATGAGCACGAGCGCCGCGAGGAACAGCGGCGTCCCGAGCAGGCGGCGCACGGGCGTGCGGTGCTCGTCCGGCACGGTGGCCGGCATCGGCACGCGCAGCAGCACCACGAGGTTCGCGAGCGGCACGAGCGCCCACACCACGGGCAGCAGCGCCCACCGCTCCGTGCCCAGCGCGGCGAGCAGCGCCGTGGTCCCCACGACGACCGCGAGCTGCCCCCAGCAGTAGAACGAGTGCAGCAGCGCCATGCCCGCGGCCTTCGACCCCTGAGGCGTCGGCAGGTGCTCGACGACGGGCGACACCAGCACCTCCAGCAGGCCGCCGCCGACGCCGTACACGACGACCGCGACGCACAGCCCCACGAACGGCGACGGCAGCGCCGCCGGCAGCACCGCGAGCAGCACGAGGCCCGCCGCCGCGAGCACGTGCGCGAGCACCAGCGGACGGCGGTACCCGACGCGGTCGACCACCCGCATCGCGACGAGGTCCGTCACGAGCTGCACGCCGAAGTTCAGCGCCGCGAGCGCCCCCAGCTGCGCGACCGGCACGTCGAACGCCGTGTGGAACACGACGAACAGCAGGGGCGCCAGGTTGTTGACGACCGCCTGCACGACGTACCCCGCGTAGGCGGAGCGGCGGGTGGCGGTGAACGTGAGGGACGGCACGCGGGTCCTCGCAGGCGGCGGCGGCACGGGGCGGGCGTCACTCTGCCACGCGTCGCGAACGGTCGGGTCGCGCACCGCGGCGGCGGTAGAGTCGCTCCACGGCAGACCAAGTGCCCGTCCACCGGGCAGACCCGCGAGGAGCACCCCTGGTGACCGTCCCCCGCCCAGCCGCCGTCGTCGTCCTCGCAGCGGGTGAAGGAACCCGCATGCGGTCCGCGACCCCCAAGGTCCTGCACGAGCTCGGCGGGCGCAGCATGGTCGGGCACGCGCTCGCCGCCGCGCGCGCGCTCGCGCCGGGCCGCGTGGCCGTGGTCGTGCGGCACGAGCGCGAGCGGGTCGCGGCGCACGTGCTCGAGGTCGACCCCGACGCGCTGCTCGTCGACCAGGACGATGTGCCGGGCACGGGTCGTGCGGTGCAGGTCGCGATGACCGCGCTCGACGCGGCCGCGCAGGCCGCGACCGCCGACGTCGTCGCCGCGGGGCACGACGTGGGCGGTGCCGCGGCGGGCTCGGTGCTCGACGGCGCGGTCGTCGTCGTCGCGGGCGACGTGCCGCTGCTGGACGCGGGCACGCTCGAGCAGATGCTCGCGGCGCACGCGGCCGACGGCAACGCGGTCACGGTCCTGACGACCGAGGTGCCGGACCCGACGGGCTACGGCCGGATCCTGCGCGAGCCGGGCACGGGCGACGTGCTCGGCATCGTCGAGGAGAAGGACGCGACCGACGAGCAGCGCGCGGTCGCCGAGATCAACACGTCGGTCTACGTCTTCGACGCGGCCGTGCTGCGCAGCGCGCTCGCGCGGCTGGGCCGCGACAACGCGCAGGGCGAGGTGTACCTCACCGACGTGCTCGCGATCGCGCGCGGCGACGGCGGGCGCGTGCGCGCGCTGCGCACCGACGACCGGCTGAGCGTCGAGGGCGTCAACGACCGCGTGCAGCTCGCGGTCCTGCGGGCCGAGCTCAACCGCCGCCTGCTCGAGGACTGGATGCGCGCGGGCGTCACGGTCGTGGACCCGGCGACCACGTGGGTCGACGTCGACGTCGACCTCGCGCGCGACGTCACGCTGCTGCCCAACGTGCAGCTGCACGGCGCGACGAGCATCGGCGAGGGCGCCACGATCGGGCCCGACACGACGCTCACGGACGTCGAGGTGCGCGCCGGTGCGACGGTCGTGCGCACGCACGGCTCGCTGTCGGTGATCGGCGAGGGCGCCACCGTCGGCCCGTTCGCCTACCTGCGGCCCGGCACCGAGCTCGGCGCCGACGGCAAGATCGGCACGTTCGTCGAGACCAAGAACACGCAGATCGGCACGGGCTCGAAGATCCCGCACCTGTCGTACGTGGGCGACGCGACGATCGGCGAGCACTCCAACATCGGCGCCGCGTCGGTGACCGTCAACTACGACGGCGTCAACAAGCACCGCACGGTGATCGGCTCGCACGCCCGGACCGGCTCGGACAACATGTTCGTCGCGCCCGTGGTCGTGGGCGACGGCGCGTACACGGGCGCCGGCACGGTCGTCCGGCGCGACGTGCCGCCGGGCGCGCTCGCGGTGAGCGCGGGCTCGCAGCGCAACATCGAGGGCTGGGTGCAGCGCTCGCGCGCGGGCACCCCCGCCGCCGAGGCCGCCGCGAAGGTGAACGGCCC
>JAEYNO010000348.1 GCA_023412515.1 Actinomycetes bacterium | reverse complement strand
CGCGACCACGGCCCGGCCCGACGGCGCGGCCCCCGTGCGGCCCGTCGGCGCGACGACGACGTCGGGGGCGTCGACCACGGCGGTGCTCGCCGCGCCTGCGGACGGCGCCTCGCCCGACAGAACGCAGCCCGACGGAACGCACGCCGACGGCCCGCACCCGGATGCCACGCACGACCCCGACGAGCCGCACGAGCCGCGCCTGCTGCGCCGCCTGCTCGGCGCCGGCACGCTCGCGCTCGACGCGACGCCCCGCGCGCGCCTCACCGGGTGGCTGTGGGCGCTGGGGGTCACGGCGCTGGGCGGGTTCCTGCGGTTCTGGGACCTCGCGCGCCCGCACGCGCTGGTGTTCGACGAGACGTACTACGTCAAGCAGGCGTTCTCGCTGCTGGTCCGCGGGTACGAGGCGTCGTGGGGCGACGAGCCCAACCCGCGGTTCGAGGCGGGCGACACCAGCATGCTCGGCACGGACCCCGAGTACGTGGTCCACCCGCCGGTCGGCAAGTGGATGATCGCGCTCGGCATGCGCCTGGGGGGCGGGGTCGAGAGCTCGTTCGCGTGGCGGCTGGCCGCGGCGGTGTGCGGCACGCTCGCGGTGCTGATGATCGCGCGCGTCGCGCGGCGGCTGTTCGCCTCGACGGCGCTCGGGACGGTCGCGGGGCTGTTCCTCGCGCTCGACGGGCAGGCGATCGTGCAGTCCCGGATCAGCCTGCTCGACCCGTTCCTCATGTTCTTCGTGCTCGCGGCGTTCGGCTTCCTGATCCTCGACCGCGAGCAGGCCCGGCGGCGCCTCGCGACCCGCACCGCGGCGCTGCTCGACGCCGGGCACCCGCTGCGCTGGGGCCCGGGCCTGGGGTTCCGCTGGTGGCGGCTCGCGGCCGGTGTCGCGCTCGGCCTGGCGATCGGCACCAAGTGGTCGGGCCTGTACTTCCTCGCGGTGTTCGGGCTGCTGACGGTCGCGTGGGACGCGACCGCGCGCCGGTCCGCGGGCGTGGGGCCCTGGGTCCGGGCGACCCTCGTCAAGGACGCCGTCGTCGCGTTCCTCGTCATGGTGCCCACCGCCCTGCTGACGTACGTCGCGTCGTGGGCCGGGTGGTTCGCGTCGAGCGACGCGTGGAACCGGCAGTGGGCCGCGAGCCACCCCGGCGAGGGTGTGACGTGGCTGCCGCCCGCGCTGCGCTCGTTGTGGGCGTACCACCAGGACATGTGGCGGTTCCACAACGGGCTGGAGACGCCGCACTCCTACGCCGCCGGACCGCTGGGCTGGATCGTGCAGTGGCGGCCCACGTCGTTCTACTACCCCACCGAGGTCTCGGGCCTGACCGGCGAGACCGCGTGGGCGAGGTGCCGCGCCGAGTCGTGCTCGCAGGCCATCCTCGCCGTCGGCAACCCCGTGCTGTGGTGGGCCGGTGCGGCCGCGGTGCTCGTGGCGCTGTTCTGGCTCGTGCGCTACCGCGACTGGCGGGCCGGCGCCGTGCTCTCGGGCCTGCTCGCGGGCTGGGTGCCGTGGTTCGCGTACGCGCACCGCACGATCTTCACGTTCTACACGGTCGCGTTCGTGCCGTGGGTCGTGCTCACGCTCGTCTACGTGCTGGGGTTGCTGGTCGGGCCGCGGGTCGAGCCCGACGGCACCGCGCGCGAACGGCGCGCGCGCCGCGCGACCGTCGTCGCCGTCGGCGTGTTCGTCGCGGTGGTCGCGGGTGTCGGGCTGTTCTTCTACCCGGTGTGGGCGGGCTGGGTGATCCCGTGGCAGCAGTGGCACATCCGCATGTGGCTGCCCACCTGGATCTGAGTCAGACCGCCGGGTCGGGCGCGACCGGAGCCGCCCAACGCCCCTGCGGCGAGCGGTGCCACGCGAGCCCGAGCCGGTCCCACAGCTCGCCGTGCGCCGCGAGCCGCTCGGCGAAGTCGTCGAAGTCGCGTCGCGCGGGGTCGCTCCACGCGACCTCGGCGACCGCCGCGAGCCGCGGCAGCAGCATGGTGGTGAGGTCGTCGAGCGTCCGCAGCGTCTCCGTCCACACCGCCGCCTCGACACCGACGACGGCCTCGGGCGGCAGCCCGTCGACGAGGGTCGCCGGCTCCCAGTCGTAGGCGTCGCGCAGCTCGACGTGCCCCGCCCACTCCAGGCCCAGCGGGAAGTCGGGGCCGTACTTCATGTCGAGGTACACCTTCGAGCCCGGCGACAGCAGGATCCGCGCACCGGCCTGCGCGGCGCGCACGAACGGCGCGGGGTCGACGCGCGTGTCCCAGTACTGCACGACGGTCTCCGGGGGCAGGTCGGGGACGGACGCCACCTCCTGCCACGCGACGACGCTCTTGCCGTGCGCGGTGACGGCCGCGGCCGCCGCGCGCACGAGCCGCTCGTACTCGTCGCGCCCCATCGCCAGGACCTCGTCGCCGCCGATGTGCAGGTGCTCGCCGGGCGTCATCTCGGCGAGGTCGCCGAAGACGTCGGCGAGGAACGCGTGGGTGGCCGGCAGGTCGTCGTGCAGGCGCGAGAACCCCACCTCGATGCCGAGGTACTCGTCGGCGGGCTCACCGTCGGGGTTGAGCTCGCCGTACGCGTGCTGCGCCGCGTTGACGTGCCCCGGCACGTCGAGCTCGGGCACGACGCGGATCCCCCGGGACCGCGCGTACGCCAGGAGCTCGTCCCAGTCCGCGCGCGAGTAGTGCCCGCCCGGGTCGCCGTCCACCGAGTGCGCGCTCGAGCGCCGCACGAGCTCGGGCCGCGACGGCAGGTCGAGCCGCCAGGCCTGGTCGTCCGTGAGGTGCAGGTGGAGCACGTTGAGCTTGTAGTGCCCCATGAGGCCGATGACGACCTCGAGGTCCGGGACGCTCACGAAGTGCCGCGCCACGTCCACCGACAGGCCGCGCCACGCGTAGCGCGGTGCGTCCTCGACGCGCACGGCCGCGACCTGCACGCCGCCCCCGGGGAGCGGGCGCAGCAGCTGGCGCAGCGTGACGACGGCGTGCACGAGGCCGTCGGCGGTGCGGGCCTCGAGGCGCACGCGGCCGTCGCCCGCGACCACGCGGTACGCCTCGTCGCCGGGCGGCAGGTCGTCCACGAGGCGCAGGTGCACGACCCCGGGGGTGCCGAGGTCGGCGTGGCTCACCTCGACCGCGCGCCCGCTCGCCCGGCCGAGCATGTCCGCGGTGAGCACCGCGACCGGGACGAGCTCGTCGGCCGCGTCGACCACCACGACGGTCGAGGGCGTGATGACGAACGGGGGCCTCGACGACGGCTCGACGACGAGCGGGGCGGGCACCACGGCGACGACGTCGGACACGGGACTCCCTCGGGGACGGACGGCACCGGCGCTGCGCAACCTACCCCTCCCGGGCACCGCCGGTGCGGCGAACGCGCGAGCCGGTCGCGACGGACCGCTCGACGGGCGCGACCGCCCGACCCGTCCTACTTTGCTCCCAGACCGGTTGTCGGTCGACGGGGAGCGAGGAGAGCACCATGGGCATCGGCGGCATCATCAGCGCGATCGTGGTCGGCGCGATCATCGGGGCGCTCGGGCGGTTGGTCGTGCGCGGCAGGCAGCACATCTCCATCCTCGTGACGATCATCATCGGCATCGTCGCGGCACTCATCGGCACGTGGATCGCGTCGCTCGTGGGCTGGGACACCACGCCGGGCGTCGACGTGCTGGAGATCGTCATCCAGGTCGCCCTCGCGGCGATCCTCGTGAGCCTGTACGTCGGCTCGGCGGGGCGCCGTCGCTGACGCCACCCGCACGCACGACGAGGGCGGTCCGACCCACCCGGGGTCGGACCGCCCTCGTGCGCTCGAGGTCCGGGGCCGCGCGGGCCCGCCCCCAGGACCTCAGCGGGCGAGGTCCGCCGCGGCGGTCAGGCCCGTCGCGTCGAGCGTCGCACCGTCCGGGACACGTCCGCCCTCGCCGTCGAGCACGGCGTCGCCGCGCACCGTGACGCCGGCGCCGAAGGTCCAGTCGCCGCGCACGCGCAGCGAGGACGCCTCGACGAGCGACGGCACGTGCGGCACGTGCGCGTCGAAGTCGCCGACGAGCGCGTAGTGCACGGGGTCCAGGTCGACGAACGGTGCGTCGGCCTGCGCGACGAGCCGGTGCGCGTCGTCCTCGGCGTACACGTCGGAGCGCAGCACGAGCAGGTCGTTGGTCGTCTTGACGGGCAGGAACCGGTTGCGGCCGACCTCGAGCACGGCCGCGCCGTCGAACACCTCGATCGCGGCACCCATCGCGGACTCGACCTGCACGACCCGCGGTGACGCCGTGTCGGTGGGGTCGACGGTCTTCTCGTTGCGGATGAGGGGCAGGTCGAGGACGCCGCCCGTGCGGTCGAGCTCGGCGGCGAGCGCCGCGAGGTCGAGCCACAGGTTGTTGGTGTTGAAGAACGCGTGCGTCGCGATGTCGGCGGCCGCGTCGGCGTCGTCGGGGTGGGTCTGCGCGGTCTCGCGCAGCACGATGCGCCCGTCGGCGCGGCGCACCACGAGGTGGCCGCCCTTGCGGTCGGCGGGCGTGCGGCGCGCGACCTCGGCGGCGAAGGGCGCACCGGTGGCGGCGAACCAGCCGGC
This sequence comes from Actinomycetes bacterium, assembly GCA_023412515.1. GTDB lineage: Bacteria > Actinomycetota > Actinomycetes > Actinomycetales > Cellulomonadaceae > Cellulomonas. Next base: position 1,013 of record JAEYNO010000348.1, on the reverse strand, counting down.
GACGCGCGCGTCGGGCGTCGCCCCGAGGTTGTCGGAGTTGGACACGGACGCGTACCGGAACCCGGCGTCGAGCAGAGCCCTGAGCACGCCCGACGCGTGCAGCGCCGGGTACAGGTCACCGTGCCCGGGCGGGCACCACTCGAGCGAGGGGTCCGCCTCCCACGTGACGGGCGTGAGGCCGTCGACGAGCAGCTTGGGCTCGCGGTTCTGCAGGAAGTCGAGCGGGACGCCGTCGACCGCGAGCGCGGGGTGCGCGGCGAGCGCCGCGAGGCTGTCGTCGCGCGTGCGGAACGAGTTCATGAGCACGAGCGGCAGCCGCGCGCCGGTGGCCGCGCGGGCGGCGAGCACCTGGTCGGCGATGACGTCGAGGAACGTGCGGTCGCCCCGCACGGGCAGCAGCGACTTGGCGCGGTCCATGCCCATCGACGTGCCGAGCCCGCCGTTGAGCTTGACGACGGCGGTCCGCGCGAGCGCCTCACGGGCCGCGTCGGGGTCCACGTCGAGGTCGGCGAGCCGGGGGACGTCGGTCAGCGGGGCGACGTCGGCCTCCCGGACGACGCCCGTGCTGCCGCTCTCGAGGAGGCCGTAGAACCGGGTGAACGCGTCGACCGCGGCCGTGGGGACGCCGGCGTCACGCATCTTCTGCTGGGCGAGGGCGAGTCCGTTCATGGCTCGACACTAGGGGCCCGCGGCGCGTCCGACCCGTCGACCGGGAGGTCCGCGTCACGGACGCCGGTCCAGGTCAGCGGCGTCCCGGACACCGCGGCGCGGACCCGGCGCGGTCAGCGACGCGTGCGCGGGGGCGTGCGGTCGGCGTCCTCGCGGACCACCCGCAGGAGGTCCGCGGCGGCGTCCGCCGGGCGCGCGCCCGCCCACAGCACCGTGAGGGGACGCGTGATCCGCAGGTCGTGCACCCGGACCCGGGCGAGCCGGCCCGCGCGCACGTCGTCGGCGATCGCGAGCGCGCTGAGGGCCCCGGGGCCGACGCCCGCCATGACAGCGCTGCGCACGCC
>JAEYNO010000343.1 GCA_023412515.1 Actinomycetes bacterium | reverse complement strand
GTCGTGGGCCGCGGGCGCAACGTGCGCGAGGCCGTCGCCGACCCGACCGGGCACGCCGAGGTCGTCGCGCTGCGGCAGGCCGCGGCTGCGCTGGGCCGGTGGCGGCTCGACGGCTGCACGCTCGTCGTGACGCTCGAGCCGTGCCTCATGTGCGCGGGGGCCGTGCTGCAGGCGCGCGTGCCGCGCCTGGTGTTCGGCGCGTGGGACGACAAGGCCGGCGCGTGCGGGTCGCAGTGGGACGTCGTGCGGGACCGCCGCGCGCTCCACCGCCCCGAGGTGGTCGCGGGCGTGGCCGCCGCCGAGGCGGCCGACCTGCTGCGCACGTTCTTCCGCTGACTCTCGTCCGCCATCACCGAGCGCGGCAGAACGCCACCGAGCGCGCCCGTTGCTTCTGCCGCACTCGGTCGCGTTGTGGCGCGCTCGGCGGTCTTGGCCGGCGCGGGAGAGGGTCAGAGGGTGGCGGCCAGGGCCTCGAGGGTCTCGGTGGTGCCGGCGTGCAGCACGACGTCGGCGTACCGGTCGCCGCGCGTCTCGCCCCGGTTGACGACGACGACCGGCTTGCCCGCATCGGACGCGTACTTGACGAACCGGCGCCCCGACAGGACGGTCAGCGACGACCCGGCGACGAGCAGCGCGTCCGCGGCGTCGACCAGCGCGAACGCGCGCGCCACGCGCTCCGGGGGCACGTTCTCGCCGAAGTAGACGATCTCCGGCTTGAGCACGCCGCCGCACTCACCCGGGCCGCCGTCGGGGTCGGGCTGCCAGCAGGCCTGCACGCGGAAGTCGGCGGTCTGCTCGACCACCGCGTCGGCGTCGGGCGCGATCTCGACGTCCCCGACCACGCCCACGCGCTCCGCGAACCCCGGGTTCAGCGCCTCGAGCCGCTCGGCCAGCGCCGCGCGCGGCACGACGCGCCCGCACCGCAGGCAGATCACGCGGTCGTACCGGCCGTGCAGGTCGATGACGTTCCGCGATCCCGCGGCCTCGTGCAGCAGGTCGACGTTCTGCGTGATGACGCCCAGCACCACGCCGCGCGCCTCGAGCTCGGCCAGCGCGCGGTGCCCGCCGTTCGGCTGCGTGCGGTGCACGTGCCGCCAGCCCACGTGGTTGCGGGCCCAGTAGTGCCGGCGGAACGCCTCGTCACCCACGAACTGCTGGAACGTCATGGGGTTGCGCGGCGGCGAGTCCGGCCCGCGGTAGTCGGGGATCCCCGAGTCCGTCGAGACGCCCGCCCCCGTCAGCACCGCGAGGCGACGCCCCGCGAGCGTGGCCACCACGGTCGCGAGCGTGCCCGCGCGTGCCGTGTCGGTGGTGCTCACGTCTCCACGGTACGACGCGGGCGGACGCTGCTCGCGGCGGGGTGGGCCAGCCGACGCGAGGTCGGTGGCGGAGCGGATTGGGTGCTGGGGCTCCGAGCGGGTACTCTCAGTCGCCGAGGTAGCGTGTCCGAGCGGCCTAAGGAGCACGCCTCGAAAGCGTGTGTGGGTGAAAGTCCACCGTGGGTTCAAATCCCACCGCTACCGCCGCGGGAGAGTCCCCTCACCAGGGCCTCCAGAAGGACGAGACCCCCGCCGGGTTCCCTGCGGGGGTTTCGTCCTGTCTGGGCACAGTCGCTGTCAGTGGTCCGGGTCGCTGGGCGCGAACCGCCCCGGGTTCAGTGAAGGTGGTATGTCCCCGGGTTCCGTGGAGTCGGGTTGCTGGATTCAAGTGCCACTTGACCCTTGGGGGAGGGCCTCGTGGGAGGTCGTGAACACTCGCCGGAGTTCCGGCGCAAGGGGCCCGATCTGCTCGGCGCTGGCCGGAAGGTGGCGGACGTTGCGCGCGACCTGCTGACCAGCCCCGAGTCGATCTACGCCTGGCGTCGTCAGGACCGCATCGATCGCGGAGGAGTGCGGGGCCCGAGCAACCTGGAGAAGTCCGAGTTGGCCGTTGCGCAGCTCGGAGCCGAGATCGCGGTGCACCGCCGTGCGTGCGAGCTGCACGGTGCGCAGCGCGGCGAAGAACGAATCGGCGAGCGGACCGACGTCGACAGAGGTCAGCAGGGGGACGGCGCGCAGAGCACCTTCCGGCAAGCGGACATTCAGGACGTCGACAGGGTCATGCATGGCAGTCAGTCAAGTCTGTGTCGCACATGACTCTCGCGGTCGGCCGGTGCTAGGGTCCGCCGGGTGCCCGACGCCATGATCAGGACCGATGCTCTCGAGGCGGCGGTTGACACCGCGTGGCTCGGTGCCGCAGTCCTCGTCTTCGCCCGGCTCGTCACGCGGGTCCGCCGCGACGGCACCCTGGCGCACGAAGGATGAGCGCCGTGCAGATGTCCGGCCTGCCGATCGCCCTCGCGCTCAGCGGCGAGTCGCCGTCGCGCGCGTTGCTCGCGCGTTTCGCCGGCGTCGGGCTCGTGCGCGGCGAGTACGTCTTCCGCGGGATCCTGCGTTACCCGACCGAGGCGACGGCGGGTGCCGAGCTCGAGCGGTACCTGTCCTCGGTGTGCGCCACGACGGACGCGACCGTCTCGTATCGCAGCCTCGAGGTCACGCAGGCCGAGGCGAACGTGCTGGAGGGGGTCGAGCACGAAGACGACGCGGACGGGGACGACCTGCTCGGCCTGCGCGGCGTCCGGCGTCACATGGCCTTCCCCGCGAGCCTCGACGCCGAGCTCCGTGCCGTCCGCCGCGTGCGGGAGCACCACCCGAACCTCGAGGTTGTCGCGCCCTTCGTGACCTCGGCCGACGAGTACGTCTGGTTCCGCGAGCGCGTGCGGAACGTCGTCGGGCCGGACGTGGTCGTAGGCACGATGGTCGAGACGCCGGCCGCAGCCGTCGACATCGCCGACCTCGCCGATGCCGGCTGCCGGCGCTTCGTCGTCGGGTCGAACGACCTCACGAGCCTGCTCGCCGCGCGGCGCCGCGGACCTGCGCTGCGCGAGGGGTCGGTCCCCGGCCTCGCCCGCCTGCTCAGGCACGTCACGGCGGCCGTGCACGCGGTCGACGGCACGATCGACCTGGCCGGTTACCTGACCCCCGCGCTCGTGGAGACCGCCGTGGCCGCCGGCGTCGACCGCGGCGTCGTGCACTACAGCGACCTGGCGCGGCTCGGCCTGGTCGACCCCGCCGCGCTCCCCGACCTCGGGCACCTGGCCGCTGTGAAGGCGCGCACCCGCGACGCGATCGCCGCACGCCGCTCCCGGGCCTCACAGCCCCCCGTCTGACGCCGCCATACGCGGGCCACGGCGACGCGCCGCGATGAGCCTGTCTCCTCGTGCCGCGGCGCCGAGGGCGCCCCATCTCAGAGTCGCGGCGCCCGCCCGCTGAACGTCTCGGCCTCGGCGAGGTACGCGGGCGAGATCTCCCCGGCAGCCAGCGCCGACGAGACGGCGTCGACGGCGAGCTGCCGCTCGCGCTCGACGGCGGCGGGGTCGCGGCGCAGGGACGCGCCCTGGTCGAGGAGCTTCGCCTGCACGTCGCGGTGGTCGACGTCGCGCGGCATCGTGCCGGTCCTGGCGGCGAGGGCGGCGAGCGTGCCCGCGGCGTGGCCGATGGCCATGACGCCGCCCTGCGTGCGGAACGAGCCGTGCGCGGCCTGGTCGGCGGAGATCGCGCGGCCGGCCATGACGAGGCCGTCGAGCTCGACGGGCACGAGCGCGCGCTTCGGCACGTCGTACGTGTCCTCGAGGTCCTGCCACGTGCCGCCGCCGGTGTACCCGGACTTGCCCTTGAGGTTGTGGATGTCGATCGGGAAGTACCCGCGCGACACGACGTCGTCGAACTTGCGGCCCGCGACCACGTCCTCGCCCGTCAGCACGTACTCACCCGTGACGTGCCGGCTCTCGCGGATGCCGAGCTGCGTGCCGGTGCCCGCGAGCTGCGCGTGCTCGAACCCGGGGACCTTGCGGACCAGGAAGTCGGACAGCGACATCACCTGGCGGCGCGCGTCGATCTCGGCGCGCGTGAGGGACTCGGCGTCGGTCGCGTCGACGCCCGCGACGCGCGTCGAGTTGAAGTGCAGCACGCCGCGGTGCGTCGTGGTGAGGAACAGGATCGAGTCGCGGCCCAGGTACAGGTCGTCGTCGGCCATGGCCTTGCCGACCATCTCGACGAACCCCTGCCCCACGAAGTGCTCGCTGGGCCGCGGCAGGCGCGGCGAGTAGTCGGACACGGCGACGAACTCCGACGCCCACTCGAAGTCCTCGGGGTGCTCGTCCATGTACCGCTTCACGGCGAGGGTGTCGACGCCCTCCATGTCGAACATCAGCGTGGCCGGCTGCGACAGGCCCGAGCCGTTGCCGACCGTGTGCTCGGCGCCGGCGCGCGCGGCGACGTCGCCGTCGCCCGTCGCGTCGACGACGACCTTGGCGCGGATCTCGCTGCGGCCGCCCTTGTTCTCGACGACCACGCCGCGCACGGCGCCGTCCTCGACGATCGTGCCCGCGATCCACGTGTGCAGCAGCGGCGTGCCGCCGGCCTCGAGGAACAGCGACATGGCCGACCACTTGTACGTCTCGCGGTCGTAGAAGCACAGGTAGCTGCCGCTGCCGTGCGGGTTGGTGCAGCGGATGTGCCCGGTGCTGCCGCCCGCCGCGACCATGTGCTTCACGAAGTCGTACGGGATGCCCGCGATGACGCGCTCGTCCTTGAAGTAGAACGGCGAGATCGGGCCCAGCCAGCCGGACGTCGCCATGCCGCCGAGGAACCCGTACCGCTCCACGAGCAGGGTCTTCGCGCCCGTGCGGGCCGCGGCGATCGCGGCGACGAACCCGGACGGCCCGCCGCCGCAGACGATGACGTCGAAGTCGGTCGAGGTGGTGCGCATGGGTGCTGCTCCTTCGCAGGTGGTGCGGGGGTGGTTGGGGAGGCGGTCGGTGCGACGCGGGGCGCCCCGGCCCGCGGGGCCCCCGCCCCGG
>JAEYNO010000342.1 GCA_023412515.1 Actinomycetes bacterium | reverse complement strand
CGCGACCACGGTCGCTCGCTACGCTGGCCGCCGTCCGACCACGACCTGGAGGCGACGTGCCCCGCGGAGACGCCACCCCCGAACGCATCCGGGCGGCTGCGCTCACGCTCTTCGCCCGGGAGGGCGTGGCCGGGACGTCGCTGCAGATGATCGCGTCCGAGCTGGGCGTGACGAAGGCGGCCGTCTACTACCACTTCCGCACGCGCGAGGCGATCGTCCAGGACGTGCTGGCGCCGGCGTTCGACGGCTTCGCCGACATGGTGCGGGACGTGCGTGAGCAGCCCGCGGGCGATCGGCCGCGGCTGCTCGTGCACGCCCTCGCGCGGCAGGCCGTGGCGAACCGGCAGCTCTACGCGGTCGTGCTGCAGGACGTGACCGCCGCGCAGCTGCGGCGTGGGTCGGCGGAGCAGCTGCGGACGTTCCGCGACCTGCGCGACGAGCTCGTCGGCGACGGCGCCGACGACCGTGCGCACGTGCGTGCGTCGATCTTCCTCTCGGGCCTCATGGCACCGGCGGTCGACCCCGACGCGTCCCACCTGTCCGACGAGGACCTGGAGGCCGCGATCGTGGAGGCCGGGCTCGGCGTGCTCGGGCTCGCACCCTGACGGTGGTCGCCCCCGCGGTCAGACGCGGCGGGGCGAGAGCCGCTCGAGCTGCGTGACGTGCCGGGGCTCGAGCTCGGCGACGGACGTCACCTGCAGGAGCTTCATGGTGCGGACCACCTGCTCCGCCAGGATCTCGATCGCGCGGTCGACGCCCTGGCGGCCGCCGGCCATGAGCCCGTAGAGGTACGCGCGCCCGACGAGCGTGAACCTCGCGCCGAGCGCCAGCGACGCGACGACGTCGGCCCCGTTCATGATGCCGGTGTCGATCGCGACCTCGGTGTCCCGGCCGACCTCGCGGACGACCTCGGGCAGCAGGTGGAACGGGATCGGGGCGCGGTCGAGCTGCCGCCCGCCGTGGTTGGACAGCACGATGCCGTCGACGCCGAGGTCGGCGAGCCGGCGGCTGTCCTCGACCGTCTGGACGCCCTTGACGACGATCTTCCCGGGGAACAGCCCGCGGATGACCTCGAGGTCCTCGACACCGATGGAGGGGTCCATCGCGGCGTCGAGGAGCTCCCCGACGGTCCCCCCGGTGGACGTCAGCGACGCGAACTCGAGCTTCGGCGTCGTGAGGAGGTCCCACCACCACCAGGGTCGGGGGACCGCGTCGAGGACGGTGCGCAAGGTGAGCTGCGGGGGGATCGAGAAGCCGTTGCGCGTGTCCCGCAGCCGAGCGCCCGCGACCGGGGTGTCGACCGTGAAGAACAGGGTGTCGAACCCGGCGGCGGCCGCTCGCTCGACCAGGTCGTAGCTCGTCTCGCGCTGCCGCATGACGTAGAGCTGGAACCAGTTGCGGCCGTGCGGGTTGGCTCGGCGGACGTCCTCGATGCTCGTCGTGCCGAGCGTCGAGAGCGTGAACGGGATGCCCGCCGCGCCGGCGGCGCCCGCACCCGCGGTCTCACCCTCGGTCTGCATGAGACGCGTGAAGCCCGTCGGGGCGATGCCGAACGGCAGCGCGGACGGCCCGCCGAAGACGGTGGTGGAGGTGTCGACGGTCGACACGTCCCGCAGGATCGCGGGGTGGAACTCGACGTCCCGGAAGGCCTGCCGGGCTCGCGCCAGCGACAGCTCGGCCTCCGCGGCGCCGTCCGTGTAGTCGAACGCGGCCGCGGGGGTGCGGCGCCTCGCGATCGCGCGCAGGTCCTCGATGGTCAGCGCACGCGACAGCCGTCGCCTCCGACCGTCGAGCTCGGGCCTGCGGAGCTGCACGAGCTCGAGCAGCTCGAGGGGGCGGAACTGGCGCTGGACCATGGTGACGACCTCCCGGGGGTCGGGGCGACGGTACGGGACGGGGACGGACGTCAGCGCAGGAACGCCGCCGCGACCCCGGAGTCGACCGGCACGTGCAGCCCGGTCGTGCGGCTGAGCTCGGGCCCGGTGAGCACCGCCACGGCGTCGGCCACGTTCTCCGGGAGGACCTCGCGCTTGAGGAGGGTCCGGTCCGCGTAGAACCGGCCGAGGTCCTCCTCCGCGACGCCGTACGTGGCGGCCCGGTCGGCGCCCCACCCCGAGGCGAAGATCCCGGACCCGCGCACGACGCCGTCGGGGTTGACCCCGTTGACGCGGATGCCGTGCGCGCCGAGCTCGACGGCCAGCAGCCGCACCTGGTGCGCCTGGTCGGCCTTGGTGGCGGAGTAGGCGACGTTGTTCGGGCCTGCGGCGACGGAGTTCTTCGACGACACGTAGACGATGTCGCCCCCCATCCCCTGCGCGATCAGGGCACGCGCCGCGGCGCGGGACACGAGGAACGAGCCCTTGGCCATGACGTCGTGCTGCAGGTCCCAGTCGTGCTCGGTGGTGTCCAGGAGCGGCTTCGACAGGGACAGGCCGGCGTTGTTGACGACGAGGTCGACGCCGCCGAACGCCAGGAGCGTCCGGTCGATCGCGGCCTCGACGGCCGCGGCGTCGGAGACGTCCACGGCCACGCCGATCGCGACGTCGCTCGACCCCAGCTCCGCGGCCACGGTCTGCGCCTTCTCGAGGTCGAGGTCGGCGACGACGACGCACGCGCCCTCGGCGGCGAGGCGGCCGGCGATCGCCTTGCCGATCCCGGACGCGGCACCGGTGACGAACGCGACCCGGCCCTGGTGCGACCTCGGTCGCGGCATGCGCCGGAGCTTGGCCTCCTCCAGCGCCCAGTACTCGATGCGGAACTTCTCCGCCTCGTCGATCGGCCGGTACGTCGAGAGCGCCTCGGCACCGCGCATGACGTTGATCGCGTTGACGTAGAACTCGCCCGCGACGCGCGCGGTCTGCTTGGTCGCGCCGAAGGAGAACATGCCGACGCCCGGCACGAGCACGATCAGCGGGTCGGCGCCGCGGATCGCCGGGCTGTCGGCTGTCGCGTGCCGCTGGTAGTAGGCGGTGTAGTCGGCGCGGTACTCCGCGTGCAGCTCCGTGAGCCGTGCGACCGACTCCTCGACCGACGCCGACGCGGGCAGGTCGAGGAGCAGCGGCTTGACCTTGGTCCGCAGGAAGTGGTCCGGGCAGCTGGTGCCGAGCGCGGCCAGCGCCGGGGCCTTCTGCGACGCCAAGAAGTCGAGCACGACGTCGCTGTCCGTGACGTGGCCCACCATCGGGCTGTCGTGGCTCGCCAGCCCGCGGATCACGGGCGCGAGGGCGGCCGCCCTGGCGCGCCGCTCGGCGGCAGGCAGGGCCTCGTAGCCGGGGCGGACGGCCCCGAACGGCTCGGGGTCGCCGTGGGCGTCGATGTACTCCTGCGCGGTGTCGATGATCCAGCGGGAGCGGGCCTCGGCCTCGTCGCTGGTGTCGCCCCAGGCGGTGATGCCGTGCCCGCCGAGGATGCAGCCGACCGCCTCGGGGTTGCGTCGCCTCACCTCGGCGACGTCCAGCCCGAGCTGGAAGCCCGGCCTGCGCCACGGGACCCACACGACCGCGCCGCCGAACGCGCGCCGGGTCAGCTCCTCGCCGTCCGCGGCCGTCGCGAACGCGATGCCGCTGTCGGGGTGCAGGTGGTCGACGTGCGCGGCGTCCACCAGGCCGTGCATCGCCGTGTCGATCGACGGCGCGGCGCCGCCCCTGCCGTGCAGGCAGTGGTCGAACGCGGCCACCATCTCGTCCTCGCGGCCCACCCCGGGGTAGACGTCGCGGAGCGCGCGCAGCCGGTCGAGCCGGAGCACGGCGAGGCCGGCCTCGGTCAACGTGCCCAGGTCGCCTCCTGAGCCCTTGACCCACAGCAGCTCGACGTCCTCGCCCGTCACCGGGTCGGTGGCGACACCCTTCGCGGACGTGTTGCCGCCGGCGTAGTTGGTGGTGCGCGGGTCCGACCCGAGGCGGTGGGAGCGCGCGATCAGGTCGGAGGCGGGGTGCGACATCGGTGTCTCCAGGGTGGGGGCTGAATCGATTCAGAGCGTAGGGGGGACCTTCGTCCGGGGTCAAGGCGTCCCTGGGCGACGCCGGCCCCCGGCCGTGCTGCGCCCGTCCCGTCTGCCAGAATGCGACGCGTGCCACCTCGTCGCCGCCGTCCGTCCATCTCGGACGTCGCGACCGCGGCGCGGGTGTCCGTGGGCACGGTCTCCAACGTGCTCAACCGGCCGGAGGTCGTGCTGCCCGCGACGCGCGAGCGCGTCGAGGCGGCGATCGAGGAGCTCGGCTTCGTCCGCAACGCCTCCGCGCGCCAGCTCCGCCAGGGTGCGATCACGACCGTCGGCGCGGTCCTGCTCGACATCCGCAACCCGTTCTTCACGGACGTCGCGCGCGGCGTCGAGGACCGCCTCGCCCGCGACGACCACACGCTGATGCTCGCGAGTTCCGACGACGACCCGGAGCGCGAGGCGAAGTACCTGCGGCTGTTCGAGGAGCACGGCGTGCTCGGGCTGCTGGTGGTGCCGACCCGGCGGTCGCTCGACCACCTCGTGCAGGCCGAGGCGCGCGGGCTCGGCGTCGTCCTGCTGGACGCGCCGTCGCCGCTCGCGTCCCTGTCGTCGGTGTCCGTCGACGACGAGGCGGGCGGCGCCCTCGCGGCGACGCACCTGCTCGACCTCGGGCACGACAGCATCGTCATGCTCAACGGCCCGCACGACTTCCGGCAGGCCGAGGCGCGCCGTGCGGGGGTGGACCGCGCGGTCCGGTCCGCCGGCCTCGACCCGGCGCGCGTCGTCGACGAGCTGACCCTCGCGACCCTCGACGCCGCGGGCGGCGACGCCGGTCTCGGGCGGTGGGTCGCCGAGCACGACGGTCGCGTCCCGCGGGCGATCTTCTGCGTGAACGACCTGGTCGCGATCGGCGTGCAGCGGCACCTGCGCCGGATCGGCGGGTCCGAGCTGCTGCGGGCCACCGCGGTCGTCGGCTACGACGACATCGAGATCGCCGGCGAGCTCGCGGTGCCGCTGACGTCCGTCCGGCAGCCGACGTACGCGATGGGCGAGGTCGCGGCCGAGCTGGTGCTCGGTCACCACGCGGGAGCGCCGCCGCGGCAGGTCGTCTTCGACCCGGAGCTGGTCGTCCGCGCGTCGAGCACGCACGACGCCTGAGCGTCCGCGACGCGGCGTGGTCGGCGCTTGACTTTTCCGCTGCGGGGCTGAAACGATTCAAGACCTCAGGTCCAAGGAGGCTCCCGTGACGTTCACCCCTGCGCTCGCCGACGCGCTCGCCCGCCAGAGCATCGAGCTCCCGTCCTGGGCGTTCGGCGACGCCGGCACCCGCTTCAAGGTGTTCAGCTCGCCGGGGACCCCCCGGACCGTGCAGGAGAAGATCGCGGACGCGGCGCAGGTCCACCACCTGACCGGCCTCGCCCCGTCCGTCGCCCTGCACATCCCCTGGGACCTGGTCGACGACGTCGAGGCGCTCGCCGCCTTCGCCGAGGACCTCGGCGTACGGCTCGGCACCATCAACTCGAACACGTTCCAGGACGACGACTACCGGCTGGGGTCGCTGACGCACGTCGACCCACGGATCCGGCAGAAGGCGATCGACCACCACTACGCGTGCATCGACGTCATGCACGCGACCGGCTCCCAGGACCTCAAGATCTGGCTGCCCGACGGCACCAACTACCCCGGCCAGGGCGACGTCCGCAGCCGCCAGGACCGGCTCGCCGACTCGCTCCGGAAGATCTACGCGCGGCTCGCCGACCACCAGCGCCTCGTGCTCGAGTACAAGATCTTCGAGCCGTACTTCTACACGATGGACGTGCCCGACTGGGGCACCTCGTACGCGCACGTCACGGCGCTGGGCGAGCGCGCGATGGTGTGCCTCGACACCGGCCACCACGCACCGTCGACCAACGTCGAGTTCATCGTCGCCCAGCTGCTGCGGCTCGGCCGGCTCGGCTCCTTCGACTTCAACTCCCGCTTCTACGCCGACGACGACCTCATCGTCGGGGCCGCGGACCCGTTCCAGCTCTTCCGGATCCTCGCGGAGGTCGCGCGCGGCGGGGGTCTCGACGAGGGCAGCCCGGTCGCCTTCATGCTCGACCAGTGCCACAACATCGAGGACAAGATCCCCGGGCAGATCCGCTCGGTGCTCAACGTCCAGGAGATGACGGCCCGGGCCCTGCTCATCGACCGCGACGCGCTCACGGCCGCGCAGGACGCCGGCGACGTGCTCGGGGCCAACGCCGTCTACATGGACGCCTTCTACACCGACGTGCGTCCCGCGCTCGCGGACTGGCGCGAGCAGCGTGGCCTGCCGCGCGACCCCGTCGCCGCCTACCGTGCGTCGGGCCACGCCGAGCGGATCGCCGCCGAGCGCGTCGGCGGCCGCCCCGCGGGCTGGGGCGCCTGAGTCGATGCGCGCGGAGCACGGTGCGCTCGTCGCGGTCGACCTGGGCGCGTCCAGCGGTCGCGTGATCGCCGGGCACCTCGACGACGGCCGGCTGCGCACCGTCGAGCTGTCCCGGTTCGACAACCGGCCCGTCCCGGTGCCGACGCCGACCGGCACCCGGCTGCACTGGGACGTCCTCGCCCTGTGGGCGGGCGTCACGGCCGGGATCCGTGCCGCGGGCCGGCTGCCAGGCGGCGTCGCGAGCGTCGGCATCGACTCGTGGGCGGTCGACTACGGCCTGCTGGACGCCGACGGGGCGCTGCTGGGCAACCCCGTCCACTACCGCGACCCCCGCACCGACGGCTGGCCGGACCGGATCGCCCGGGTGCTGCCCCCGCCGGAGCACTACGCGGTCACCGGGACCCAGGTGCAGCCCTTCAACACGCTGTACCAGCTCGCGGCGGCGTCCGACGACGTGCAGACGCGCGCGGCCAGGGACCTGCTGCTCGTGCCCGACCTGCTCGGGTACTGGCTCACGGGGGAGCGGGTCGCGGAGCTCACCAACGCGTCGACCACCGGCATGCTCGACGTGCGGTCGGGCACCTGGAGCGACCGCGTCCTCACGGCGCTCGTCGACTCCGGCGGGCCCGACGTCCGGGCGCTGCTCGGACGCGTCGTCCCCCCGCGCTCCGTCGTGGGCGAGGTCCTGCCGGCCGTGGCCGCCGAGCTGGGCGTCCCCGGTGCGCACGTGGTCACGGTCGGGTCGCACGACACCGCGTCGGCGGTCGCCGCCGTGCCGTTGCGGGGCCGCGCCGCCTACATCTCTTCGGGGACGTGGTCGCTCGTCGGCGTCGAGCTGGACGCGCCCGTGCTCGGCGAGGCGAGCCGCGCCGCCAACTTCACCAACGAGCTCGGCGTCGACGGCACCGTGCGGTACCTGAAGAACGTCGCGGGCCTGTGGCTGCTGCAGGAGAGCATGCGCCGCTGGGCCGAGCAGGGCGACCGCCGCGACGTCGCCGGCCTGGTGGCCGCGGCGGCCCGCGTGCCGGCGCTGCGGACCGTCGTCGACGTCGACGAGCCGGAGTTCGCGCAGCCCGGGGACGTGCCGGGACGGATCGCGGACGCCGCGCGGCGCACCGGTCAGCCCGTGCCGGAGGACCCCGCCCAGGTCACGCGGTGCATCCTCGACTCGCTCGCCCTCGCCTACCGGCGCGCGCTGCGCGCCGCGGTCGAGCTGACCGGGCGCGACGTCGACGTCGTGCACGTCGTCGGCGGCGGCAGCCGCAACGCGTTGCTCTGCCGGCTGACCGCCGACGCGACCGGGCGGCCGGTCGTCGCGGGCCCGTTCGAGGCCACGGCCACGGGCAACCTGCTGACCCAGGCGCTCGCGCTCGGCCGCCTCGACGGCGGCCTGCCCGCGGTGCGCGACGTCGTGCGCGCGTCCGTCGAGCTCGTCCACCACGCACCCACGGGCGACGACCGGGCCTGGCAGCAGGCCGAACGACGGCTCTGGACCTGAACCACCCACCACCCCCGAAGGACGCGACGCCATGCCCCTGCACGCCCCGTTCCCCGAGCTCGACGAGCTCCTCGCCGCCATCGGCGAGGCCGGTGCCCGGATCTGCGACATCGACGCCTCCGAGGCCGGTGCCGGGAACATCTCGGTCTACGTCGGGTGGGACGTCGAGCTGCGACGCCGGTTCCCGATCACCGAGGAGATCCCGCTGCCCCTGCCCGCTCCGGCGCTCGCCGGCAGGACGGTGCTCGCGACCGGCTCGGGACGCCGGCTGCGCCAGATCAAGGACGACCCGGAGGCCGCGATCGGTGCCGTGCGGGTGCACGAGGACGGCCTGACCGCGACCCTGCACACCTCCCCGCGACGGCTCTTCGAGCGGCTCACGTCGGAGTTCAACTCGCACCTCGCGGTGCACCAGGACCAGGTCGCGCGGCGCGGCATCGACTTCCAGGCCGTCGTGCACGCCCAGCCGCCGCACCTCACGTACCTGTCGCACGTCCCCGGCTACCGCGACACCGCGGCGATGAACGCGGCGATCCTGCGCTGGGAGCCCGAGTCGATCGTGTCGCTGTCCCAGGGGATCGAGGTGCTGGACTTCATGATCCCCGGCTCGGACGAGCTGCAGGCGGCCAACGTCGCGGGTCTGCGCGACCGGGAGATCGTGCTGTGGTCCAAGCACGGCACCATGTCGCGGTCGGACGTCTCCGTGACCCGCGCCGTCGACCGGGTCGAGTACGCGGAGACCGGGGCGAAGTACGAGTACATGGACCTGGTCGCGGGCCGCCGGGCGCAGGGTCTGACCCGTGACGAGATCGCGGCGGTCGCGCGCGAGTTCTCGATCGACTCGCCCTGGGCCTGAGACCACCCGGCGGGCGGGAGCGTGCGCCCCCGCCCGCCCGTGCCTCACCCGACGCCGGCGCCCGCCGGGGCAGGTGTGGTGCCGGCGGGGGCCGCCTCGCCGCTCTCGAGGGCTCGGCCCTCGGTGTCGACCGTCGGCAGGACCCGCGCGAGCCACCGCGGCAGCCACCAGGCCGCGCGGCCCAGCACCGCGAGCGCGGCGGGCACGATCACCATCCGGACGAGGAACGCGTCGGCGAGCACCCCCACGGCCAGCGCGAGCGCGATCGAGCCGACGAGCGACGAGCCGCTGAGCGCGAACCCGCCGAACACCGCGGCCATGATCGCCGCCGCCGCGGCCACGACCACGGCCGACCGCCCGAAGCCGACCGTGATCGCGTCCTTGGGCGACGCGCCCGACACGTACGCCTCGTGCATGCGCGACACCAGGAACACCTGGTAGTCCATCGCGAGCCCGAACAGGATGCCGGTCACGACGATCGGCAGCAGGCTCAGCAGCGGGTTGCCCTGCGGCGCCTGGACCAGCGCGTCGAACCAGCCCCACTGGAACACCGCGACCGTGGCGCCCAGCCCGGCGCCCAGCGAGAGCAGGAAGCCCACGGTCGCGACGATCGGGACCAGCAGCGACCGGAACAGCACGACCAGCAGGACGAGCGAGAGCCCGACGATCACCGCGAGGTACGTGACGAGCGCCCGCGCGAGCTGCGCGTCGGTGTCGATGTTCACCGCGGTGCTCCCGGTGACCCGCATCTCGACGCCCGCCGGCGCCGGCAGCGCGCGGATCGCGTGCACGAGGTCCTCGGTCGCGTCGTCGAGCGGCCCGCTGCCCGCGATGACGGTGATCATGGCGGCCCGCCCGCTGGGGCTGGTCTGCGCGGGCACCGCGGCGGCGACGTCGTCGAGCGCGCCGATCTCGGCCACGGCCTCGCCGACCGCGGCCTGCGCGTCGGCCCCCGTGAGGAGCACGACGAGCGGGCTCTGGGCGCCCGCGCCGAACGCGTCCGCGACCAGCGTGTACGCCGCGCGCTCGGTCGAGTCGGGGTCCTCGCCGCCGGGCGCGGCGAGGGTGGTCGACAGCGACAGCACGGGGGCGGCGAGCGCGAGGAGGACGGCGACGGCGGCCGTCGCCGCGAGCACGGGTCGACGCACGACGGTCGTGATCCAGGTGTGGAGGACGCCGCTGCGCGGCGGGCGCGACTGCGCGCGGGCACCGGTGCTGGCTGCGCGAGAACGGCGCGGGAGGGCGCGGCGCCCGATCAGCGACGCGAACGCCGGGAGCAGCGTCACCGACATCAGGACCGCCACGACGACCGCGACGGCCGCCGCGAGCCCCATCTCGGTGATGAACGGGATGCCGACGACGGCCAGGCCCGCGAGCGCGATGACGACCGTCGTGCCGGCGAAGACGACCGCGGACCCGGCCGTGCCGACCGCTCGCCCGACGGCCTCGTCGACCGGCCGTCCCTCCGTGAGCTCCGACCGGAACCGCGCGAGCACGAACAGGCAGTAGTCGATGCCGACGGCCAGGCCGAGCATGACGGCGAGCACGGGCGTGACGGAGCCGATCGGCCGGACCGCTGACGACGCGAGCACCGCGAGGATGCCGACGCCGACGCCGACCAGCGCGCCGCCCATGTTCGCGCCGGCGGCGGCGAGCGAGCCGAACGTGAGCAGCAGGACGACGAACGCGACCACCGCTCCGACGATCTCGCTCGGGCCGAGGATCTCGGGGACCGCGTTCGCGATGCTGCCCCCGACCTCGGCGGTCAGGCCCGCGGCACGCAGGTCGTCGGCGACCCCCACGACCGCGGCGTGCACGTCCTCGGTGTCGTCCTCGGTGAGGCCGGACAGGGCGAGCGACACGACGGCGGTGCGTCCGTCCGGCGAGACGTACGGCGACGCGGGGTCCAGGGGGTCTCCCACGGCGTCGACGTGCGGGAGCCGCTGCAGCGAGGACCGGGCGTCGGTGATCGCCGTGGTGACGGCGGGGTCGGTCACGGCGGCGCCGGCCGGGGCCTGCACGACCAGCTGCAGGCTGCCCTCGCCGTCGGCGGCGGTGGAGCTGCCGAACTCCTCCTCCAGGGTCGCCATCGCGGCGCTGGACTCGGTGCCGGGGATCTCGAACGCGCCGTCGCTGAAGCGCATGCTCGTGAGCGTGACGGCGGCCATGACCACGAGCGCGGCGGACCACGCGGCGATGGTCCACCAGCGGTGCCGGGCGCTGAGCAGGCCGATGCGGTAGAGGAGACGCGCCATGCGTTCTGTGCTCCGTCCAGGGGCGGGCGGCGTGATCGCCGCCGGTCGGAAAGGTCCGCCCCTACGGTGCGGGTGCGACCCCGACGCGTGCGTCGTCCCGGTGCGGGCCGGTGCTACTGCGGGCGCAGTAGTCAGCCGTCGAGCAGTCCCGCGCGGTGGGCCACGACGACGACCTGCGCCCGGTCCCGGGCCCCGAGCTTGGTCATGGCGCGGTTGAGGTGCGTCTTCACCGTGAACGGCGAGATGTGCAGCCGGCTCGCGATCGCGAGGTTGTCGGCGCCACGGGCCGCGGCGATCACGACGTCGCGCTCGCGGGCCGTGAGGCGGGCGACCCGCCGCACGAGCTCGGGGTCGGGCGCGTGCCGCGCGGCCCGGCGTGCGGCGTCGTCCACGACGGTGCTCAGCGCGTCGGCCGACAGCGCGGCCCGTCCGTCCGCGACGGCGCGGACCGCGGCCACCAGCTCGTCCGGCCCGGCGCTCTTCGCCAGGAACCCGCTCGCGCCGGCGCGGAGCGCCGCGACCAGCTCGGCCTCGCCGTCGAAGGTGGTCAGCACGAGGACGCGCGTCGCGACGAGCCGGGGGTCGGACCGCAGCGTCCGGGTGGCCTCGACGCCGTCGACCCCCGGCATCCGCAGGTCCATGAGGACGACGTCGGGCCGTTCCTGCAGCGCCACCCGGACCGCCTCCGCGCCGTCGCGCGCCTCGCCGACGACCGTGATGTCGCCGTCGCCGTCGAGGATCGCCCGCAGCCCGGCGCGCATCATGTCCTGGTCGTCCACCAGCACGACGCGGGTCACGGGCGCCCCTCCCCGGGCCGGTCGCGGTCCTCGGACCCCGCGCGGGGCAGCCACGCGCTGACGCGGAACGTCCCCGGCTCCCGGGTCACGTCGAGCCGGCCCCCGGCCTGCTGCACGCGCTCACGCATGCCCACCAGGCCGAAGCCGCCCGCGCCGTCCCGCCGGGTGTCCGGCGACGGGTTGGTCACCACGAGCAGCACGCCGTCCGGCTCGTCCCGCAGCGTGACGGACGCGGCACCGGTGCCGTGGCGCTGCGCGTTCGTGAGCGCCTCCTGCAGCGCGCGGTACAGCGCGGCGCCGGCGGCGGGCTCGAGGTGGTCGAGGTCGGCGGTCACGTCGCTGGCGACCGCGAGCCCCATGCGGCGCGCGCCCGCGAGGAGCGCCGGCACGCCGCGCGGTGACGCCGGCGCCCCCGTGGCGTCGTCGTCGGTCGAGCGCAGCACCGTGACGACGTCGCGCAGCTCGTGCAGCACGCGACGGCTGGTCCGGCGGACCTCGAGGACGGACTCGAGCGCGAGCTGCGGGTCGGTCCCGAGGCGACGTTCCGCCGCGCCCGCGTGCACGTTGATCTCGGCGATGCCGTGCGCGACGGAGTCGTGGAGGTCGCGCGCGATGCGCACGCGCTCGTCCGCGATCGCGCGCACGGTCTCGCTCTCGCGTGCGGCGAGGGTCGCGGCCGCGGTGCCCTCGAGCGCGCGCACGTAGTCGCGGTGCGCACGGACGGCGAGTCCGGCGCCGAGCACCAGGCCGGTCCACGGGACCACGACGGCGAGGGAGAGGTACCGCAGCGGGTCACCGGTGGTGAGCGCGACGGACGCCGTCAGCAGCGCCGCGGTCACCGCGGCGGCGCCGAACGCGGCCGCGCGGCTGCGGCGCACGGCCACGCTGAAGAGGCACACCTGGGCCAGGACCGCGCAGGTGAGCGGCGACGACGTGGTCGCCGCGACCGCGAGGCAGGCCCCGGACGCCGCGACGACGGCGATCGTCGGGGCGGCGCGCCGCACCGCCGTCGCGGTCGCAGCCGCGGCGAGGAGCACCGGGTACGGCCACCCCGGACGGCCGTGCGCGAGCTGCCACGCGTCGACCACCACGACCACGACGCCCACGAGGTCCAGCGCGGACTCCCAGAGGTCCTCGGGGCGACGCAGGGCCCTCATCGGTGCGGCGTGCGGGGCCGGCTCACGTGGACTCCCGCACGACGACCTCGACCCGGGGGTCCGGCGGGGCGACGTCGCGGCCCAGGGCCCCGACCGCGTCGAGGATGAGCTCGGCCGTGTACCGCCCGAGCGACGCCTGGTCGATCCGGGCGCTGCTCAGCGACGGCAGCATCAGCCGGGCGAGCGGGCTGTCGTCGTGGCCGACCACGGCGAGGTCGCCGGGCACGGACCAGCCGCGCCGCACGGCGGCGCCGACGACCGTCGCGGCGCACTCGTCGTTGTACGCCGCGACGGCGGTGACTCCCGCGGCCCGCCACGCGTCGAGGGCCGCGGTGCCGTCGGTCCGGCCCACCGCGTGCTCGACCGGGGCCGGCAGGCCGAGCGCGTCGCACTCGCGGCGTGCCGCCTCGGAGCGGTGCCGCTGCAGCCACGCGAGACGGGGGTCGTCGGTGCGCGCGTACCCGAGCGTCCGGTGGCCGCGACCGGCCAGGTGACGGACCTGCGCGCGCACGCCCTCGCCGACGCCCGGCATGTCGGCGGGAGCCTGGTCCTGCGGGCTCGTGATGACGTGCGGCACGCCGGCGGCGCGGATGGCCGCGACCTCGTCGGCGCCGAACGGGAGCATGCCGAGCACGACCTCGGGCTGCAGCGTCTGCCAGAGCGGGCGGGCGCGGCCCTCGGGGTGGTGGGTCTGCGTGACGAGGGAGTAGCCGGCGCGGTCGAGCAGCAGGCCGGCCTCTTCGAGGTTCACCCGGAGCGCGAAGTCGACCGGCCAGTCCGGGAGCACGAGCAGCGCGATCGAGCTGCGCCCCCGTGCGAGCGCCTGGGCGGCGGTGTTCGGGCGGTAGCCCAGGCGTTCGGCCTCGGCGAGCACGCGGGCCCGCGTCGCCTCGGGGATGGTCTGGCCGGGCGTGCGGTTGAGGACGAAGCCCACGGTCGCCCGTGACAGGCCGAGCGAGCGTGCGACGTCCGCCGCCGTCACCCGCCGTGTCGTGGTCTGGCCCGTCACGTCGTCCCCTCCCGGCGTCCCGAGCCGAGGATACCCGCCGTGGGGGCCGTCGGTTGCGCGCGCTAGCCGGCGTGGGCGCAGGCGCTCGGCAGCAGTACTTGCCGATCGGCAAGGGGGCGTCGACACTGGGCGCACGCCACCGCGGGCACCCGCCCCGGGGTCTCGTCGTGAGGAGTCACCGTGAGCACGTCCACCCCGCCCGCCGGGCCTCGGGCCACCGACGCCGACGTCGACGTCCTCGTCGTCGGCTCGGGGACCGGCATGGCCGCCGCCCTCGCCGCGCACGAGCGCGGCCTGCGTGTCCTGGTCGTCGAGAAGACCGCCTACGTCGGGGGCTCCACGGCGCGCTCCGGGGGTGCGTTCTGGGTCCCCGGCAACGACGCGCTCACCGCGGCCGGCGCGCCCGACTCCCCGCAGGCGGCGGAGGAGTACCTCGACGCGGTCGTGGGGTCCGACGCGCCGCGCGAGCGCCGCACCGCGTTCCTCGCGCACGGCCGCGACGCGGTCGCCATGCTGTCGCGCACGACGCCGATGCGCTTCTTCTGGGCCAAGGGGTACTCGGACTACCACCCCGAGAACCCGGGCGGCTCCGCGCTCGGTCGCACGTGCGAGTGCCGGCCGTTCGACGCGTCCGTGCTGGGCCCCGAACGGGGACGCCTGCGTCCCGGCGTGCTCGAGGCGCCGGTCCCGATGCCCGTGACGGGTGCGGACTACAAGTGGATGAACCTCATGACCCGGGTCCCGGCGCGGGCCTTCCCGCGGATCGTGAGGCGTGCCGCGCAGGGCATCGGCGGTCTCGCCCTGCGGCGCGAGTACCTCGCGGGCGGCCAGGCGCTCGCGGCGGGCATGTTCGCCGGCCTCGTCCGGGCGGGGGTGCCGGTGTGGACCCGGACCGCGCTGGTCGAGCTGGTGCGCGAGGGCGGGCGGGTCGCGGGTGCGGTCGTCGAGCAGGACGGCCGGCGGGTGACCGTCACCGCGCGCCGCGGCGTGGTGCTCGCGGCGGGCGGCTTCGACCACGACATGGCGATGCGCCACGAGCACCAGTCGCCCGGGCTCGGTGACGGGCTCAGCCTGGGGGCCGAGGGCAACACCGGTGACGCCATCCGCGCCGGTGCG
This sequence comes from Actinomycetes bacterium, assembly GCA_023412515.1. Lineage (GTDB taxonomy): Bacteria > Actinomycetota > Actinomycetes > Actinomycetales > Cellulomonadaceae > Cellulomonas. Next base: position 21,676 of record JAEYNO010000342.1, on the reverse strand, counting down.
GACCTCGGTGCGGGCACGGCGCTGATGACGGAGTCGTGGTGGTTCCCGGCGGTCGCGCCCGTCGGCGACGCGGGTCCGCAGGTGCTGCTCGCCGAGCGGTCGCTGCCCGGCTCGCTCATGGTCGACCAGACCGGACGGCGATTCCTCAACGAGGCGACGGACTACATGTCCTTCGGCCAGGAGGTGCTGCGCCGCGAGCGGGACGGCGACCCCGTGACGGACATGTGGCTCGTGTTCGACCAGCGCTACCGCAACAGCTACGTCCTGGCGGGGACCGTCTTCCCCGCGATGCCGCTGCCGCGCGCCTGGTACGAGGCGGGCGTGGCCGTCCGCGGCGCGGACCCGCACTGCCTCGCGCGCGACATGGGGGTGCCCGGCGACGCGCTCGCGGCCACGCTCGCGCGGTACAACCGGCTCGCGGCGTCGGGCAACGACTCGGACTTCCACCGCGGCGCCAGCGCCTACGACCGGTACTACGGCGACCCGACCGTGACGCCCAACCCGAACCTGCGGGCCCTCGCCGGCGACCTGTTCGCGGTGCGGGTCGTGCTGTCCGACCTCGGGACGTGCGGCGGCCTGACCGCGGACGGTCGCGCCCGCGTGCTCGACGCCGACGGCCGGCCGGTCGAGGGCCTGTACGCGATCGGGAACACGGCGGCCAACGCGTTCGGCCGCCGCTACCCGGGGGCGGGCGCGACGATCGGGCAGGGGCTGGTCTTCGGGTACGTCGCCGCGCAGGAGCTCGCCGACGCGGTCTGACGAACGTGCCGCCGGCGCGCGGCCGGGGGGCGTCGCCGAGGGGGCCGCCGACGGCGGCCCCCTCTCGCGTTCTCGCGTGAGGTGCGGGTGCCGGGTCCTTGCGCGTATCGACTGAATCGATATAACGTCGCCGTGCGCTAGCGCGTGCTAGCAACTCAGCAACGGAGCTGCCATGACTGTCGACGACGACGACCTCGCCTCCCGCCCCACCTCCGCGACGACCGTGCCCGCGCCCCTCGCGGCGCCCCTCGCGCCCGAGCCCCCGCTCGCCGACGTCCCCGGGGCCCCAGACGACCTCCCGCCGGTCGGCCCGCGCTACGTGTGGCTGCAGGTGCTCGCGCAGTTCGGCGTGTTCGTCGCGTTCATCACGCCGCTGGGGATCTCCCTCGCCATCCGGGTCGAGCAGCTCGCCCCCGGTCGCGACGAGTACCTCGGGTACATCACCGGCGCGGGGGCATTCGCCGCGCTCGTCGTCGGCCCGGTCCTCGGCCAGCTGTCCGACCGCACCCGCACGCGGATCGGCCGGCGACGGCCGTTCATGATCGCGGGCATGGTCCTGGGCATGGGTGCCCTGACCGTCATGGCCACGGCCCCCACGGTCCTCGTGCTGGGCCTGGGCTGGGTGCTGTCGCAGCTCACGTGGGGCCAGGTGCTCGGCAACCTCGTCTTCTCGCAGGCCGACCGCCTTCCCGAGCAGCAGCGCGGCAAGGTCGCGGGGCTGACCGGCTTCGCGACCCAGATCGCCCCCGTCATCGGCGTCGGCCTCGCGAGCGTGGTGGCGAGCGACAACCTCCTGCTGTTCCTGGTCCCGGGCGGGATCGGTCTCGTCCTGAGCGCGGCCTTCGTCGTCTTCGTGCACGAGCCGGACAGCCGCGGCCTGACCTTCGACGAGCCGCTCACGATCCTCGGCGTGTTCCGCAACATGGTCTTCGACCCCCGGCGGTACCCCGACTTCGCGTGGAACTGGCTCGCGCGGTTCCTGTTCTACTTCGGGCTCACCCTGAACACGACCTTCACGGCGTTCTTCTTCGCGCAGCGCCTCGGGGTCCCGGTCGCCGAGGTCGCCCCGACGCTGGTGGTCCTCTCCCTGCTCGGCATCGGAGCCGTCACGGCCGGCGCGATCGGTGGCGGGTTCCTCTCCGACCGGCTGCATCGTCGTCGCCCGTTCGTCCTCGCCGCCGGCGTCCTGTTCGGCGTCGGGGCCGTCGTCATGGCGCTCGCGCCGTCGATCCCCGTGCTGTTCGCCGGCTCCCTCACCACGAGCCTCGGCCTGGGACTGTTCTCCGCGGTCGACCAGGCGCTCGCGCTCGACGTGCTCCCGGACCGGCGCAACGCGGGTCGCTTCCTGGCGATCATGGGCTACGCGACGTCGCTGCCGCAGTCCATCGCCCCGCTGGTGGCGCCCGCCGTCCTGACGATCGGGGTCGGTGCCGCAGGCGGCAAGAACTACGCCCTGCTCTACGGGGTGGCGGCCGTCTTCACGCTCCTGAGCGGCCTCTCGGTCCTCCGCATCCGTTCCGTCCGCTGACCCGTCCCGTCGTCCTGGAGATCCGCCATGCCTGCCGTCCCCTCGTTCGTCTCGCCCGTCGCCCCCTCGGGCGGGGCCGACCAGCCCGCCGTCTACCTGCGCCGCGAGTTCGACCTGCCGGCCCCTCCCGTGCGGGCCGTCCTCCGGCTGACGGGCCTCGGCGTCGTCGAGCCGTGGGCCAACGGGCACCGCGTCGGCGACGAGGTCCTCGGACCCGGCTGGACCTCCTACCGGCACCGTCTCGCCGTCCGCAGCCACGACGTCACCGCGCTCCTGCGCGCGGGGACGAACGCGCTCGGCGTCGTGGTCGGCGAGGGGTGGGCGGCGGGCCGCCTCGGCTGGGAGAACCGCCGCAACCTCTGGACGGACCGGCTCGCCGCGTGGGTCGAGCTCGTCGTCGAGCACGCCGACGGCACGACCACCGTGGTCTCCGACACCGCGTTCCGGGCCGCGACCGGCGGCACGCTCGCCCACAGCCTCTACGACGGCGAGACGTTCGACGCCCGACTCGAGCCGGACGGGTGGAGCGAGCCCGGGTTCGACGACTCGGCCTGGGGGCCGACCGAGCCGGTCGACTGGCCCGCCGAGTCGCTCGTCGAGGCGACGGCCGAGCCGATCCGACGCGTCGAGGAGCTGGCGCCGGTGTCGCTCACCGCGCAGGGCGACCGCGTCGTGGTCGACTTCGGGCAGCTCGTGACCGGCTGGGTCCGGCTGACGGTCGACGGCGAGCGCGGTCGGACGGTGACGCTGCGGCACGCGGAGACGCTGATCCACGGCGAGTTCGACGTCCGGACCCTGCGCACGGCGCGGGCGACCGACACCTACGTGCTGCGCGGCGGCGGACCCGAGACGTGGGAGCCCCGCTTCACGTTCCACGGCTTCCGCTACGTCGAGGTCACGGGCTACCCGGGCGAGCTGCGGGCCGACGCGGTGCGCGCGGTCGTCGTGCACAGCGACATGCGCCGGACGGGCGGCTTCGAGACCTCGCACCCGCTCGTCGACCAGCTCCACCGCAACGTCGTGTGGGGCATGCGCGGCAACTTCGTCGGCGTCCCGACGGACTGCCCGCAGCGCGACGAGCGGCTCGGGTGGACGGGCGACATCAACGCGTTCGCCCCGACGGCCGCGTTCCTCTACGACGTGCGCGGCGTGCTCGGCTCGTGGCTCGAGGACCTCGCGGCCGAGCAGCGCGCCGCCGGGCAGGTCCCGTGGGTCGTGCCGGACGTCGTCACCCACCCGAGCCCGCCCACGGCGCTGTGGAGCGACACCGCGGTGAGCCTGCCGTGGACGCTGTACCGCGAGTACGGCGACGTCGCGGTCCTCGAGCGTGCCTACCCCTCCATGACGGCGTTCGTGCGCCAGGTCGAGGGCCTGCTCGACGAGCACGGCCTGTGGAGCTCGGGGTTCCAGTACGGCGACTGGCTCGACCCCGACGCCCCGGCCGACAACCCCGCCGGCGGCAAGACCGACCGGTACCTCGTGGCCACCGCCTACTTCGCGAAGGTGGCGCGCGAGATGGCGGACGCCGCGCGGGTCCTCGGGCGCGACGACGACGCCGCGCACTTCGCCGCGCTGGCCGACCGGGTCCGGCGCGCGTTCGCCGCCGAGTACGTGACGCCCCGCGGTCGGGTGTCGGCCGAGTCCGCCACCGCGTACGCGCTCGCGATCGTGTTCGACCTCGTGGAGCCCGAGCAGCGGCGGCTCGCGGGCGACCACCTGGCCCAGGTCGTCGCGCGCGCCGGGTACACGATCTCGACCGGCTTCGCGGGGACGCCGCTCGTCACCGAGGCGCTCAGCTCGACCGGGCACCTCGAGGAGGCGTACCTGCTGCTCACGCAGACCCGGTGCCCGTCGTTCCTCTACCCGGTCACGCAGGGGGCGACGACCGTGTGGGAGCGGTGGGACGCGATCCGGCCCGACGGGTCGCTGAACGACTCCGGGATGACCTCGTTGAACCACTACGCGCTGGGCGCCGTGGCCGACTGGCTGCACCGGGTGGTCGGCGGCCTCGCGGCGCTCGAGCCCGGCTACGCGCGCATCCTCGTCGCGCCCCGCCCGGGCGGCGGGCTCACGAGCGCACGCGTGTGGAACGACACCGCGCACGGCCGTGCGGAGGTCGCCTGGAGCATCGAGGACGGGCACCTGCACCTCACGGCGCTGGTGCCCGCGGGCACCAGCGCGCGCGTCGAGCTCCCGATGCACCCGGACGGGCTCGTCCTGGAGGTGGGCCCCGGAGCGCACGAGTGGCGCTACCCGCTGCCCGACGCGGGCGGGTCGACCCTCGACATGGACACGCCCCTCGCGGTGCTCGCGGCCGACCCCGCGCTGTGGCAGCGCCTCGACGAGGTGTTCCAGCAGCACCTGCCCGGCATCCCGATCGACCCGAGCGGCCCCGAGGCGCAGGCGATCTCGCTCGACGCCCTGATCGGGTACATCCCCGGCGAGCCGCCCGCCCTGCGAGCGGCCCTCGAGAGCGCCCTCGCCGACCACGTGGCCGCCGGCCGCTGAGGCCGCCCGACGGCACCCCTACTGCGCCTGCGGTAGGGGTGCCGTCCCGCTGCACGACGCGCCCGCGCCGCGCTCCCGGGCAGGGTGACCGTGGTGCTCGCGGCGGACCACCGCCGTCCGCCGCAGCGCACGACCGACGACCACGCACGTGACGACGCGGCACCCGCCGCAGGCAGAGGTGAACCATGGCTGAGCGGCGCAGGGTCTTCCTGACCGGCGGCACCGGCGCCTGGGGGCGACGTGTCCTCGAGCAGCTGCGAGCGACCGACCTGGACGTGACCGCGCTGGTGCTGCCGACCGAGCGTGACCGGGAGGTGGTCCGCGACCTCGCCTGGCCGGCGCTGCGCGTGGTCGAGGGCGACCTGACCGACTACGCGGTCGTCGAGCGGTGCGTCGCGGACGCGGACGTCGTCCTGCACGTGGGCGCCGTGGTCTCGCCGCTCGCCGACGCGCGCCCGGACCTCGCGCGGGCCGTGAACGTCGGTGCGATCCGCAACATCGTCCGCGCCGTCTCCGCCCTGCCCGACCCGCGCGCCGTGAGCGTGGTCGGCGTCGGGTCGGTCGCGGAGACCGGCAACCGCAACCCCCCGGTGCACTGGGGCCGTGTCGGCGACCCGATCCGGGTGTCGCACTTCGACGAGTACGGCCAGACGAAGGTGGAGGCGGAGCGGATCCTCGTCGACAGCGGCCTGCCGCGGTGGACGTGGCTGCGTCAGACGGGCATCTTCCACCCGGCGATGCTGCAGATCAGGGACCCGATCATGACGCACTCGCCGTTCGGCGGCGTCATGGAGTGGGTCTCCGCGGAGGACGCGGCGCGGCTCCTCGTGAGCCTGTGCGACCCGGCGGTCCCCGACGACGTCTGGGGCGACGTGTGGAACATCGGCGGTGGTGAGGGCTGGCGGCTGACGAACTGGCAGCTGCAGACCGCGATCGGCGGTGCGCTGGGCGTCAAGGACATCCGCCGCTGGTACGACCGCAACTGGTTCGCGACCCAGAACTTCCACGGTCAGTGGTACGTCGACTCCGACGCGCTGCACGAGCGCGTGCCGTTCCGGCAGGACACGTTCGCGGACGCCCTGCGGCGCGCGCGGGCGGCGCAGCCCGCGGTGGTCAGGTCGGCGGGACGCGTGCCGGCGTGGCTGGTCCGGAGGTTCGTGATGCAGCCGCTGACCCGGCAGCCGCGCGGCACGATGGCCTACCTCGCCGCCGACGACGAGGAGGGGATCCGCGCGTTCTTCGGCTCGCGGGAGCAGTGGCGTGCGATCGGCGACTGGAGCACGTTCGAGGTCCCCGAGCCGTCGCGGACCCCGACCACGCTCGACCACGGCTACGACGAGTCGCGGACCCCGGACGAGTGGGACCGCGGCGACCTGGCCGGCGCCGCGGACTTCCGCGGCGGCGAGCTGCTCTCGCCCGCACCCGTCGCCGCGCGGCACCTGGCGCAGTGGCGCTGCGCCGAGGGGCACGTGTTCGCCGCGAGCCCGTTCCTGGTCCTGCGGGCCGGTCACTGGTGCCCCGTGTGCGTCCGCGACAGCGGCCGCTACCGCGAGCAGGCCGAGCGCAACCCGTTCCTCGCGCAGATCGAGCTCGCGTGATCTCCACGGTCGACACGGTGGCGCCCGGGCCGCACGGCGACGTGCCGGTCCGGGTCTACGTCCCGGGCGCCCCGGTCGACTGGACGCCGCAGCTGGTCTGGGTGCACGGGGGTGCGTTCTCGCACGGGGGGCTCGACCAGCCCGAGTCGCACGCCGTCGCGACCGCGCTCGTCGAGCACGGCATCACCGTGGTGGCGGTGGGCTACCGTCTGGTGCCGAGGTGGAACCCCCTGCGGCGTCCGGCGCCGGGCGTCCTGCCCGGCGTGCGGTTCCCGGTCCCTCTCGACGACGTCGACGCCGCCTTCCGGTGGGCTGCCGAGCGCGGCGGGGGGAGAGTCGCCCTGGGTGGTGCCAGCGCGGGCGCGTGCCTGAGCGCCGCGGTGGCGCTCCGCCGTGCGGACCGTGGCCTGCCCGGTCCGACGCGGCTGGCTCTCGCCTACGGCACGTTCCACGCGCAGCTGCCCCGCGCCAGCGCGGCCCTCCGGAGTCGCCTGCGAGGACGGCACGGGCTGGGACAGTTCACGCCCGCGGTCGTCGAGCGGATGAACCGCAGCTACGCCGGCGCACCGAGCGCGATGGCGGACCCGTACGCCTTCCCCGGAGGGCACGACGTCCGGGCGCTCCCCGCGACGCTGCTCCTGGACGCGGACCGCGACGCGCTCGCGGCGTCCGGAGAACGGTTCGGTCGCGAGCTCTCGGCCCAGGGGGTCTCCGTCCGACGAACGGTGCTCCCCGGGACCCGGCACGGCTTCCTCGGCAGGCCGGGTCGGCCGGCGTTCGACCGCGGCGTCGCGACGCTCGCCGCGTGGCTGCTCGCCGGTGCGGGCTGACCGCTCCGTCGGCGCCGGGCTCGCTCGGCGCGCGATCCGGGTCGTCGAGCCCGCCCGCGTCCTCGACGGCGCCGGCGAGCGCGCTCAGTCGGCGTGGGGCGAGGTGTGCGGCGAGCGTGCCCCGGACGGGGGTTGCGCGGTGAGGTGAGGCTCACCTTATGCTGGGGCCGTGACTCAGCCGCCCACGACGACCGTCGTCGAGACGACTGCTCCGGCGACCCCGTTCCGCATGTTCCACGTGCGCGTCGCCGCGCTGCGCCGCCTGTGCCCGAGCCTGCTGCGCGTGACCTTCACGGGTGACGACCTCGACCGGTTCGCCGACAACGGGTTCGACCAGCGCATCAAGTTCTTCCTGCCCATGAGCGGCGCGTCGTACGCGGACCTCATGGACCTGGGCCGCACGGGCGACTGGTACGGCACGTGGCGCACGCTGCCCGCCGAGCAGCGCCACCCCATGCGCACGTACACGGCGCGCGGCGTGCGCCCGCACCCGCGCGAGCTCGACGTCGACGTCGTGCTGCACGGCGACTCGGGCCCCGCGTCGCGCTGGGCGTCGACCGCGCAGGTCGGTGACGAGCTCGTCGTCATGGGCCCCAACGCCGACCACGCCGGACCCCACGGCGGCGTCGACTTCGTGCCGCCCGCGCGCACCGACCGCCTGCTCATCGCGGGCGACGAGACCGCGCTGCCCGCCATCGCGGGGATCGTCGAGCGGTTGCCGCGCGACGCCGTCGGCGAGGTCCTCGTCGAGATGCCGTGGTCCGACGACCGCCTCGACCTCGGCGCCCCCGAGGGTGTGCGCGTGCACTGGCTGGGTCGCGACGGCCGCGAGCACGGCGACCTGCTGGTGCCCGCCGTGCAGGCCGCGTGCGCGCGACTGCTGCCCGGTCAGGCGCCCGCCCCGGACCTCGATCTCGAGGACGTCGACGTCGACGCGGGTCTGCTGTGGGAGGTCCCCGTCGACTACGCGACCCACACCGCGCTCACCGCCGAGGCGCACCTGTACGCGTGGCTCGCCGGCGAGGCCGGTGTCATCAAGACCCTGCGCCGCCACCTCGTGCGCGACTGCGGCGTCGACCGCAAGGCCGTCGCGTTCATGGGGTACTGGCGGCAGGGGCGGTGCGAGTCGGACTGAGGGCGCGTGCCGGTGCCCCTGGTGCCCGAGCTCGGCTCCCAGGTGTCGGTGTCCGTGTTCGTCGCGGACCTGAACCCCGACGAGGCCCGCGTGCGTCGGGGGAAGGCGTTGCGCGCCGAGTTCGGCGACGACACGACTGTCGCCCGCTGGCACAAGCTCCCGGCGCGCCCGATTGCTGACATCCGCGTCGACGTGCGCAGGATCGGCAGGACCGAGGTCATTGCCGCGAACGTCCTCGAGGAGGAGGCGTCCTGCTGCGCCGGGGGTGCCGACGTCGACGTGGGCCCTGCCGCCGTCCTCGTCGGCTCAGGACGTCTTGACCAGTACCTCGTGTCCGAGCAGCGCCTGCTGCTCGGTGGACGCCGAAGGCCCGCTGGTTCAGGCCATGAACCACGGCGGCCTTCGGGCAGGACGCCACCGTGCAGGGACGCGCCTGGGTGGGTTCACCCCGGGCGGCGCGTGCTGGCGACCATCTGCTCGGCGTAGGCATCCATCGCCGGCAGCAGGCGCCGGCGAACCCGCGAGACGTCCCCGTCCCAGTCGTCAACGGCGTCAAGCGCACGACGCACGGCCCCCGGGACGGTCTCGGCGAACTGCTCGACGAGTTCCAGCACTCGCTCCCGATCGGTCCCGAGGTCGTCGGCGAAGCGCGACCACTGGTCGAACCCGATGCGATCGGTGACGAACTCACCACCCACGCTCATCGAGACCACCAACGGCCGGGTGCGCTCGTAAGCCAGCGCCGTCGCCACGTCGAACAGCGGCGCCAGCGTCACCCGGTCTCGGTCGAGCAGCACTGCGTAGTTGCGAGCATGCGCGTCCGGTGCCCCCACCGCCGTGTTGAACACCACACCCTGCACGAACCGGTCCACGTTCGCGCGCGCCTCGCGAGCCGTGCGGGCACGGTCCCGCAACAGGCGCACCACCCGCTGAGCAGACGGGCCACCCTCGTCCTCGTACTTTTCCCACACCCCCAGCGCCTGGCACATGTCTTCCTGGTGCACACGCACCAACGATCCACCGCGCTCGCGGCGGTCGAAGCGGCTGATGACGATGGCGCGCTCGGACTTGAAGTCCAGGTACTGGGTCTCAGCCACGTCCAACCCACACTCTGCCGCAGCCCGCATCGTGACGTGCTCCACGAGCGCCTGGGCCTTCAGAGCATGGATGCCTGGCTTGACGATGTGGCTCGTGGGCGCTGCCCCCAGCGCGAAGTGCCAGCGCTCGTCATGCCACCGCAGCGCGAACTTGTTCTGCGTGCCACCCAGCGACCAGTGCTCTTCGCGCATGACCCACGAGGAGTCCTCGCTCATCCGCAGTTCTGCGATCCGCCGCTCGATGTGCGAGTCGCTGGCCGGGTCGAGCTCCTCGGTCCGCGCCAGGGTGTCCTCGACGTCCTGCGGACGACAGAACTGCACAGCCCCCGCGCAGTCCTTGCCGATCGCGGACAGCAGTGCAAGGCGGTCCTCGACATCGACCCCTGCCTCCTTGGCCACGGCCTGCAGTGCTCGTGGGCTGTCCGGCAGCAGGGCGCGCAGCCATGTGTCGACGCGTCGACCGGCGATGGACCGCTCGCCGCGTGGCAGCGACAGAGACAGCGGCGTGCTGGTCTGGTCGGGGGCTTCCTGCTCGTACGTCAGGCGCAGCACGTTCGCGTCGGTGCGCTCCACGTGGGCGATGACGCGACCTTCGAGAATCACCGCGAGGGTGGGGGAGTCCATCAGGCCTCCTCGTCGTCGCGGACCATCAAGGACGCGTCGAGTTCGTCGAGGACGCGCATGATGAGGCGCACGCTGACGTTGGAGGACTTGCCGTTCTCGACGTATCCGATCCACACCCGGGAGACCCCGGCGAGCTCGGCGAGCTGCGCTTGGGTCAGGCCTCGTTCGGTGCGCAGCCTCCGGATCGCCTCGCCGAGCAGGGGCAGCGAACGCGCGAGAAGAGTTCGTTCCGACGCCATGATGCAAACGTAGATTTGCATGGCAGCGATGTCAACGAACGTTGGCATCGCTGCCATGCAAACGAAGGTTGACATCGCCGACATGCCAACGAACGTTGGCACGGCGCACTGCCTGTGTGCAGGCCTGCCTCGGTGCCTCTCAGTACGCGTACCGCCGCACCTTCTCCGGGTGCAGCACCAGCAGGACCTGCTGCTCGTCGGCCTGCGCGGCGAGGTCGGCCTGGCGCACGGGGTCGGTCATGTCCCAGTAGCGCGGGGCGAGGCGGGCCGCGAGCGCGTGCGCGGCCGCGTCGTCGTCGTCGATCGTGACGTGGCCCGTGACGGCCACCCAGTGCTCGCGCTCCTCGACGGGCGCGGCGACGACGAGCGACGCGCGCGGGTCGCGGCGCAGCCGACGGACCTTGAGGGCGTCCGCGGCGCTGAACAGCCGGATCGTGCCGTCGTCGGCGAGCTCGAACCACACCGGGCGCGGCTGCGGGGGCGTCGCGCCGTCGGCGGTGGTGAACCAGCCGTGCAGCGGGCGGCGCAGCAGGGTCAGGTCGGCGTCGGTGAACGGCGTGTCGTCGGTGCTCATGGCGGCTCCCGGGCTCGGTGGTGCCTCGTGGCGCACCAACACCGCCGCGTCTCGATCGCATCCCGGGCCCTGCGTCCTGCTGCCGCCCGCATCGCGTCGTCGGCGAGTCGGTACGCCGACGGCCCCGCGCCGAACCCGGCCGGCCGGGGAGCGTCAGAGGCTCTGGACCGGGTCGGGCCCCGGTGCGGCCTGCTCGGCCTCGTGCTCGACGAGCTCGGTCCGGCGCGAGGAGCGCCGCGGGCGGTAGACGATCCGCGAGTGGAACGTGAACCGCACGACGAACGCGACCACGAGCGTGATCGCCGTGGCCAGCACAGCCGCGACGTGCATCGTCTCGACCAGCACCGCCATGACCGGCATCCGCACGAGCGTCTCGACGTTGTTGAACGTGAACGACTGCCCGAACCGGGCCCACACACCCTTGCCCTCGTCACGCAGGTCCCGGAACACGAACCGCTCCTGCAGCAGGAAGTTCCCCACGATCGTGACCTCGGCCGCGATCACCGCCGCCGCGAACCACCCCGTGCCGAGCGAGGTCAGCAACGCCACGATCGCGATGTTCGCCAACGCACCCAGGCCACCGATGATCGCGAACCGCGACATGCGCCCGAACCGCAGACCGGCCAGCTGCCACAGGAAGTGCAGACCCTGCGCGAGGTTCGCCTTCGACTCCCCGGCGAACCGCGCACCGAACACGAACGGCACCTCCACCACCCGCATCGGGTGACGCGCCAGGATCTCCAGCAGGATCTTGAACCCCCGCGGCCGCAGCGCCTCGACGTCGACCGCCGCACGCCGCACCACGAAGAACCCGGTCATCGGGTCCGAGCAGTCCCGCAACCGCACCGGGAACATCGCCCGCGTCACAGCGGTCGACGTGGACGACACGGCCTGCCGCACCACGTTCGCCAACCCGGCGCTGGACCCCTCACCCACGTACCGCGAGGCGACCACGACGTCGACGTCGGGCTCGACCGCCCGCGCGAGCATCGCCGGGATGAGCTCGGGCGGGTGCTGCAGGTCCCCGTCCATGACCAGGACGAACGGCGCGCTCGAGGCCCGCAGCCCCTCGAGCACCGCCCCGCCCAGCCCGCCCGTCGGCACGTCCCGGTGGATCACCCGCACGGGCAGCTCGGCGTGCGGCGCGACGCGGAGGACCTCCTGCGCGGTGTCGTCACTCGAGTCGTCGACGAAGAGCAGCTCGGCACTCAGTCCCCGCGTCGCCTCACCGACGCGGCGCACCAGCTCAGCCACATTGGGCGCCTCGTTGAACGTCGGCACCACGACCGTCACCTGCGGGCCTACCTGCTCGGGCACTGCGCGCATGGAAAAGCCTCGCTGGATGTCGTCGGTTGCGGGGTGTGGGGGATGAAGGCGCGCGGAGCGCCGCCCGAGCCTATCGGAGCCGACCCGGGGCGTGGCCGCGGACGTAGGTCCCTGTGCCGCCGCCAGAAAAGAGCGAAATGTCTGAATGGGAATTCCGGCGGCTAGGATCGAGGGCGTGGACAGCCTGGCGACCCCCGTCCGTGACGAGGCCGGGCCCGTCGCGCGGCGTGCCGACGTCGAAGGCCTGCGCATCGTCGCCGTCCTTCTCGTCGTCATCTACCACTACTCCGGGGTGGGTGTCTCGGGCGGTGTCGACGCCTTCCTGTTCATCTCGGGGTACTTCGTCCTCGGTGGTCTGCTGCGCCGGCTGCGCGACGGACGGCCCGTCGGGCTCCGGTCGTTCTACGTCCGGACGCTGCGGCGGCTGAGCCCGGCGGCGTGGGTCGCCGCGGGGGCCACGGTCGTCGGTGCGTGGTTCCTCGGGTACGGCTCCGAGCGGCTCAGCTACCTGACGCACTACCTCGCCTCGACCGCCTACGTCGAGAACCTCTGGCTCGTGCGCAGCCACGTCGTCTACGGCGCGGCGCAGGGCTACGCCAACCCGTTCCAGCACTTCTGGTCGCTGTCGGTGCAGGGCCAGATCTTCCTCGTCGCCCCGCTCGCGGCAGCCCTGGCCGCGATCCTGTTGGCCCGCGTGACCCCCGGGCGTCGGCCCGCCGTGGTGACCGGCGCCGTGGGCGTGCTCCTCGTCCTCGCCACCGGGTACGCGTTCGTCTTGACCGCGGCGGACCAGTCGACGGCGTACTTCTCGACGACGGCCCGGGCGTGGGAGTTCCTCGCGGGTGCGCTGCTGGCCGTCACGGTCGCCGACCTGCGCCTGGGGCCCCGGGCCCGCACCGTGCTGGGCTGGTGCGGGCTCGCGGCGCTCGCCCTGACCGGTGTCCTCGTGGACGGCGAGCGGACCTTCCCCGGGCCCGCCGCGCTGCTGCCGCTGGGGGCGACCGCCGCCGTGATCGTCGCCGGCCTGACCCCGACGCGGTACGGCGTGGACCGACTGCTCGCGCTGCGTCCCGTCGCCGGCGCCGGCAGGTACAGCTACGCGCTCTACCTGGTGCACTGGCCCGTGATGTCGCTGCTGCTGCTCGCGACCGGACGAGACCGGCTCGACGTGCCGTCCACGGCGCTGGCGCTCGCCTTGAGCGCGGCGCTGACGTGGGCGCTGCACCACGGCGTCGAGGCGGTGTTCCGCCAGGCGCCGGGACGCCGGCTCCGCGTCCGGGCCTGGGCTCCCGCCGTGGCGGCCGTCGGCCTGACCGTCGTGGCGGCCGTCGTGCTGCGGCCCGTCGCCGCCGAGCAGGCGCAGGTCATCGGGGTCGCGGCGCTCAACCGCGACCTCGCGCGGTCGCAGACCACCGAGGGCTGCCGCGTGTTCGGGCTCGAGCCCGGCCTCTCGTGCATGTTCGACGAGCGGATCGGCGACGGCGGGGACGGCCTCGACCTCGCGCTGCTCGGTGGGTCGCAGTCCGCGCTGTGGGCGCCGACGCTCGTCGACGTCGCCGACGAACTGGGGCTGGGCGTCCGCAGCTTCATCCGCTCGCAGTGCCCGCACTTCACCAGCAGGTACGGGCTGCCGGGCTTCGACAACGAGACCGGCGACAACTGCGCGGCGTGGAACGACCTCACGACCCAGCGCGTGATCGACGACCCGCCCGTGCTCGTCGTGACGACGCTGAGCCGCGCGGAGGCCCCGGACGGCCGGGTCGAGTGGATCCCGCTCGGGTACCGCGAGGCGTGGGAGGAGCTCGAGGCCGCGGGTGTGCGCGTGCTGGCGATCCGGCACAACCCCCGACTCACGGCCGAGGACTGGCTCTGCCTCGAGCGCAACGTCGACGACCTGAGCGCGTGCGTCTTCCCGCGCGACGAGGTCTTCGCGGACGACGACCTGTTGTTCGCCACCCCGCTGCCGGCCAACGTCACGGTCTACGACGCCACGGTCGCGCTCTGCGACGAGGAGGGGTGCCACGCGGAGCGCGACGGGCGCCCGTCGTTCTCCGACCGGTGGCACCTGTCCGACGACCACGTCACCTCCCTGCGCGGCGACCTCGAGGGATGCGTCCGCGCCCTCGTCGCGCTCGAGACGCGCGGTGGCGGGGACGGCCTGGGGCTGCGGGAGTGCGCGGTCACGAGGCGCTGAGAACGGACCGGCACGGTCACGATCGGGTGACATCCGTGCTAGGGCGGGCGTCCAACTGCCTGCTAGTCTCTCGGCGATTGTTGCCAAGCAAGACCAAGGGGAGCGCGAGTGCATTCGGACAACACGGACGCCGCTCGCGCGTTCCTCGCACCGGGAATCGCAGAACCCTATGTCGCGGTTCTCGGCGGCAACGGTTTCATCGGGCGGGAAATCACCCGCATGCTGGCGGCCGACGTGCCGGTCCGTGTCGTCGACCGTTCGCTCGCCGCCTCGGTCGAGAGTGTCGACGGGATGTCGGCGGACCTCTCCGACCCCGCCGCTGTGGCGCGGGCCCTCGACGGTTGCAGCGCCGTCGTCTACGCCGTGGGCGCCATGCTCCCCGCCGAGTCGACCGCCGACCCGGTCGCCGACATCACGGCGACGCTCACGCCGCTGATCAACGTGCTCGAGCACCTTAAGACGCGGCCCGGCGTGCGCCTGGTGTTCCTGTCGTCCGGGGGGACGATCTACGGGAACCCCACGCAGCTCCCCGTGCCGGAGAGCCACCCCACGCAGCCCATCAGCTCCTACGGCGTGCTCAAGCTCACCGCCGAGCAGTACATCCGGATGTACGCCACGCTCTACGGTGTCGACACGCGGATCCTGCGCGTCGCGAACGCCTACGGCCCCGGTCAGCCGGTCGGCCGCAGCCAGGGCGTCATCGCCAACTTCGTCGACGCGCTCTACCGGGCCTACCCGATCACGATCTTCGGGGACGGACGCAACGTCCGCGACTACATCCACGTGTCGGACGTCGCCAGCGCCGTGGTGTCAGCGGTCATCACCGACGGCCCGCTCGTCGCGAACGTCGCGACGGGCATCGGGACCTCGACGCTCCAGCTGATCTCCCACCTCGAGGAGATCTCGGGGAGGTCGCTCGAGGTGAACTTCCTGCCGGCGCGGCCCTACGACGTCGACGCCATCGTCCTCGACGCGGCTGCGTACCGGGCGATGGTCGGGCACGAGCCGCGACCGCTCGCGGACGGCCTGGTCGAGGTCGTGGAGGCGACGTTCAGCAGCGTCCGGGTGTGAGCTCGCGCCGCGTCCCGCGACGACGGCCGGCCGCCGCCGGCGTCGCGTGCCTTCGGCCGGCACCGCCGGCCGGGTGCCCGGGGAGGGCGCCCGACGCACCCGAGCGGCCCACCGCGCGGAGGCTAGGGTCGCCCGTGATGAGCACGCCGCGACAGGAATCGACACGATCGGCATGGGGACGCGCAGCATGAGACTTCTCGACGACCGGGCGGCCCAGCGGGCGCTGACCGCACGTCTGCGATCGAACGCCTCCCGCGCGCTGTCCGCGCTGCGGGCCGGCGGTGCGGGTCGGGTGCGCGGCAAGGTGCTCGGCCTGCAGGAGGGCCCCGTGGAGCTGCGCGTCCACGGCTGGGTCCGGCAGGGGCAGGGTGCGAGCGTCGTCGTGGACGTCGACGGCGTGCCGCTCGGGGTGACCCGCCCGTCGCCGGACGTCGTCGTGCCCGGCCGTGACGAGGAGCTCCGCCTGCACCCCGACGCGTGGGGCTGGGAGCTGCGGTGCCGCCACGACGAGCTCCCCGAGGGCGAGATCACGCTCAGCGCGCGCGTCGTGCGGCCCGACGGCCTCGTCGACGACCTCGGGTCCGTCACCGCGCAGACGCGCGCCGAGCGGCAGCTGGGAACCCTTGACGCCCCGCAGCGCGGCGCGACGGTCCCGGCGGTCTTCGACGTCCTCGGGTGGATCCGCACGGACGCCGCGATCGACGCCATCGAGATCGACGTCGACGGCGGTCAGGTCGTCAACGCCCGTCTGTACTCCGCGCCGCGGCCGGACATCGCGGGTCTGCGCGAGGACGACCCCTGGAGCCCGCTGGCCGGGTGGCACGCCACCGTCGTGCTGCCGCCGGACGACGGCGACCGCTGGCACGCCGACTCCCCGACGTCGGCCCGCACCGTGACGCTGACGACCTGGGCGGTCGCCCGCGGCCGCCGGCACCTGCTCGACACGCGCGACGTCGAGTACGTGCCGATCGACCGGGCGACGAAGGACCAGGCCCGGGCGCTCGCCGTCCGCGGGTCCGCACTGCCCGTCGAGCGCGTGGCGCGCCGCGGGCACGCGGGCGTGCCGCGCGTGCTGGTCGCGAACCACCACCTCGGCCTCGGGGGCGGGCAGCTGTACCTGTTCGAGCTGCTGCGCCAGATGGCCACGCTGGGTCCCATCGACGTCACGGTCCTCACCGAGGTGGACGGGGCCCTGCGCGGCCGGCTGGAGGAGATGGGCATCCGGGTCCGCACCGTCGGTTCGGCGCCCCCCACGGCCGTGCGCTACGAGGAGTGGGCCGACACGCTCACCGCGTACGCGGCGCAGTTCCGCCCCGACGTCGTGCTCGCCAACACGGCGGGGTGCTTCTGGGGCGTCGACCTCGCGCACCGGCTGGGGCTGCCGTCGATCTGGTCGGTCCACGAGAGCTTCGACCCCGAGCTGTTCCTGCGGCACTACTACGGCGAGACGGTCGACGAGTGGACGCGGGGCGTGTTCTACGCGTCGTTCGCGCGGGCGTCGGCGGTGGTCTTCGAGGCCGACGCGACCCGCGACATCTTCCGGCACCTCGCCGACCCGCGGCGCATGATCCGCATCGACTACGGCGTCGACCTCGCCGAGATCGACGCCTACGTGACCGAGCACCCGCGGGCGCAGGTGCGTGCGCGGCTCGGCCTCAAGCCGGGCGACATCGCCTTCGTCTGCATCGGCACGTACGAGCCGCGCAAGGCCCAGGGGCTGCTGACCAGCGCTTTCCTCGAGATCGCGGACCAGTTCCCGCAGGCGCGCCTCGTGCTCGTCGGCGACAGCCCCAACCCGTACTCGGCCGCGCTGCACCAGGTGCTCGCGGAGGTGCCCGGCTCGAGCCAGGTGCGTACCGTGGGCGTCACCGGGGCGGTCTACGACTGGTACCACGCCGCCGACGCGTTCGTGCTCGCCTCGGACGTCGAGTCGCTGTCACGCGCCATGCTCGAGGCGATGGCCTTCGGTGCGGTGCCCGTCGTCTCGGACGTGTTCGGCACGTCCTCGGTGGTGCAGGACGGGCGCAACGGCATGCTGTTCGACCCCACGAGCGTCGCCAGCGTGCGCCAGGCCCTCACGCGCTACGCGTCGGCGGACGCCGCCGAGCGCGCGGCGATGGCCGAGCAGGCCCGCGCCACCGTCGACCCCGCGCGGGACTCCAAGCACTACGGCCTGGAGTACCGCATGCTCGTCGACGAGCTCGTGGCGGACCCCGAGACGGTCGACTTCGCGCGGCTCCAGGAGGAGGTCCGCGCGCTGCGCGAGGGGCGCCGTCCGGGGACGGGCGACGACGACTCCTCGACGGCCGGCGAGCCCGAGCCCGAGCCCGCGGACGTGGCAGGAGGACAGGACCGATGACGCCCGAGATGCAGGCCGAGCTCGACCGTCTCTGGGCGATGCCCCGGGGCGAGGCGACCTCCACGGACATCGCGGGCGACATCCGGCTCGCCGACGGCCCGTCGTTCGTGTCGCAGTTCCGGGCGATCGTCACGGACGAGATTTACGCGTTCGAGAAGTCCGGCGACGACCCGCCCGTCATCGTCGACTGCGGTGCCAACATCGGGCTCGCGACGCGGTGGTGGCTGTCGCGGTGGCCCGACGCCCGGATCGAGGCGTTCGAGCCCGACCCCGACGTGTTCGCCATCCTCCAGGCGAACCTCACGGGGGTACCCGACAGCGTGCGCCTCCACCAGGTCGCGCTCGCCGCCGAGGCGGGAACCGCGACGTTCGACCGGCTGGGCAGCGACGCGGGGCGCCTGGACGACCGTGCGCAGGGCCCGACCGCGACGACGGTCCCGACGGTGACGCTCTCGTCGGTCCTCGCAGACCTCGAGCACGTCGACCTGCTGAAGATCGACATCGAGGGCGCCGAGGTCGAGGTCCTGCACGAGGCCGAGCACCTGCTCGGGCGCGTCGACCGCGTGTTCGTCGAGTACCACTCGCGCGTGGGCGAGCGGCAGCAGCTCGGCAACCTCCTCAACCTGCTGCGCCGCGCCGGCTTCCGGTACTACATGGAGGTGCCGCGCACGTCGCAGCGACCGTTCGTGTCGGTGTCGCAGGAGGTCGACATGGACGTCCTCGTGGAGATCTGGGCACACCGGATCGAGACGCCGCGGTGACGAGCACGCCTGGTTCGGCCCTGGCGTCCTCGAGCACGGTGCACGCCGTCGAGGCTCCCGCCGCGTCGGGCCGTCGCGGTCGCCTGCGCGCGCTCGCGCCCGTGGTGCTCGTCGTCGTGTGGACGGTGCTCAACACCTGGTGGTCGCTGTCGCGGCTCGACGACCGCGCCTTCAACATCGACGAGGCCGGCTACCTCGCGTTCGCGGCGAAGCATGCATACGGGTTCGCCGCCCAGGGCGTCGGTGGCTGGTTCGACTCGGTGCTCGCACCGTCGCAGCACGCACCCGGCGTGCCGGTCCTGACCTCCCTGCTCGTCATCGCCGGTGCTGGGATCGACCAGGCGGGGCTCGCCGTCATCGGCGTTTCGGGCGGCGTGATGCTCCTGTTCACCTGGCTGCTGGTCCGCGAGGTCGTGAACCGGACCGCCGGGTGGCTCGCCCTGGCGCTGCTGGCCACCGCACCCGCGGTGCTGAACTACAGCCACCTGTACACCTTCGTGCTGCCGACTGCGGCGCTGCTGGCCGCCGCGCTCTACGCGGTCCACCGCTCGCGCGGGGCCACGGTGCTGCGCTGGGTGGTCGTGCTGGGCGTCGTGCTCGGCTGCCTGCCCCTCGTCCGCAGCATGAACTTCGCGTTCGCCGGGATCCTCGGGGTGATCCTCGTGGTCCGGGCCGCGCTCACGCCCGGCCCGGCGCGGTGGCGCGCGCTGCGCCACGTCGCCCTGGCCGCCGGCGTCGCGGCGCTCGTGCTGCTCCCGTGGCTGTGGTCGAGCTGGCGGCTCGTGGCCGAGTACCTGTTCGGGTTCGGCTACGGGGACCGCGCCGAGGAGTACGGCTCGCGCGGCGGGTCCGCGTACAAGGCCGTCCGCATGACGGCCTCCGAGCTCTACGCGATCCACACGTCGGTGATCCTGATCGGCGTCGTGGCGGCCGCCGTCGTCATGGTGGTCGCCCTGGTGCGCTGGGTCCGGTCCGGGGACGCGCCGCACGGGTGGAGCGCCTTCGCCGCGGCGCCCGTGTTCCCCGCCGCGGCGCTCACGGTCGCGGGCTACGCCGCGCTGGGCACCACGGCGAACTCCGGCTCCGGGTTCGGGTTCCAGCTGGCGCCCGCGTTCGTCACGGTCGCGTGCCTCGGATGGGTGCGGCTCGTCGCCGTGCGGCCCCTGGCGTCGCGCCCCCTGCTGCCCGCGGTCGTGGTCGCGGTCCTCGCGCTCGCCTGCGCCGTGCCCGCCACCGGGCTGCTGTCGCGGGTCGCGCCGTGGGGCACCGACCGGGTCACCGAGCTGCCGGTCATCGGCGGGGTGCGGGTGACGGCGGGCGTCGACCTCGACGAGTCCTACCTCGAGATCGCCAACGGCGACGGGCCCGTGAACCGCTCCGAGTGGAGCGACGAGTGGCGTGAGGCGTCGGAGGACCTGGCCGGGGCGGTCGCGCACGACGACTTCGTGGCGTCGGGCACGGCGTTCGGCTTCCGGGGGTACTTCGTCAACGCGAACACGCTCCAGCTCGAGGTCCTGCGGGACGGGCACTGGGCGTTGCCGGTCGTCCAGATCGAGCCCGCCGTCGTTCCCGAGGACGAGGCGGCGTACCTCGAGTGGCTCACGGACGGCCCGGCCGGGTCGGCGTGCCAGCTCGTCACGTCCGCGGGCGCCGACAACGAGTTCCAGCCGATGGTCGACACGACGCTGATGGAGGCCGCGGCGGCCGCTGCCGACTTCGAGCGGGTCGAGTCGTTCGACACCCCGGACGGCCGCTCGATGGACCTGTGGCGTCGGGACCGCGCGGAGTGCGCCGTCGCGCGGTGACGCGCGCCCGCCCGCGCCGGGAGCCAGGGCCGGGTGCCGCGGCAGGGCCTGCGGCACCCGCGCCGGGGCTCACCCCGCCCAGGCGGCCTCGAGGTCCAGCACCCACGTCACGCCGACGCGGTCGGTGAGCATGCCGTACAGCGGCGACCATGCGGACGGCGCGAGCGGCACGACGACGGTGGCGCCCACGGCGAGCGCGTCCCAGTGGCCGCGCAGCTCGTCGGCGTCGGTCCCGCGCACCGACACGAACACCGGGATCGTGCCCGGGTCGTAGGGCAGGCGCGAGGGCACGTCGTACGCCATGACGTGGAAGCCCGCGGGCGAGACCACCTGGCCCCAGCTGACCTGGTCGGCCTCGTGCGGCTCGGTGTCGGTGCCCGCCTGCGCGTGCGTGACGACGGTCAGCTCGCCGCCGAACGCGTCGCGGTACAGCTCGAGCGCCGCGCGGGCGTCGCCGCGGAAGTTCAGGTGGGTCGTGGTCGTGAGGCTCATGCGGTGCTCCCAGGAGTGTGGTGCCGGTCCGTCCGACGACGGCACGTTCCCAGGCCATGCGGTCAGGTCCTGTCCGCATGGCGGCCTAGGTTGGGGGCATGACGACGCCCGCCGCGACCACCGCCCGGCTGCTGCGGCTGCTGTCGCTGCTGCAGGCGCGCCGCGACTGGCCCGGGCCGCTGCTCGCCGAGCGGCTCGACGTCAGCGCGCGCACCGTGCGCCGCGACGTCGAGCGGCTGCGGGACCTCGGCTACGCGATCGACGCGACGCGCGGCACCGACGGTGGGTACCGGCTCGACGCGGGCGCCGAGCTGCCACCCCTGCTGCTCGACGACGGCCAGGTCACGGCCGTCGCGGTCGCGCTGCAGGCCGCGCCGCTGCTCGGCACCGACCTCGACGACGCCGCCGAGCGCGCGCTCGCCACGATCCGCCGCGTCATGCCGGAGCGGCTGCGGCGCCGCGCCGACGACGTGCGGTTCGTGCCGCTGCCCGACGCGGCCTCGACCCCGTCGACCACCGACGCGCTCTCGCTGCTGACGGCGGCGGTCCGCCGGCACGAGGTCGTGAGGTTCGACCACGACGCGCCCGGCGCGGACCCGGACGCACCGCCCGGCCCGCCGCGGCGCGTCGAGCCCCACCACGTGGTGGCGACCCGCGGCCGCTGGTACCTCGTCGCGTGGGACCTCGACCGCGACGACTGGCGCCTGTTCCGCGTCGACCGGCTGCGGCTGCGCGCGCACCCAGGCGCCCGGTTCACGCCCCGCCCGGTGCCGGGC
>JAEYNO010000224.1 GCA_023412515.1 Actinomycetes bacterium | reverse complement strand
CCGCAGCCCCGACGGCCGGTGGCGCGACCCCGCCGCCGTCGCTGCCCACGAGCCTCCCGCCCGTCGGGCGGGAGGCCGCACCCGCCGCCCCGCAGGAGCCGGACGGGTGGGACGGCGGCCTCGGGTTCACCGAGGACCCGTTCGCGTTCGTCGAGGAGGACGAGGCACCGCGTCGACGCTTCGACCCGACGGCCCTCGTGCTCGTCGTCGTCGGCGTCGCCGTGCTCATCGGGCTCGTCGTCGCCGCGCGCGCGCTGTTCGTCCAGCCGGACCGCGGCGAGGCGGGCACGGGGACGCAGACCGAGGCGACGCCCACCCCCGGTGGCGACCCGTCCGACGGCGGGGCCGCGGCCCCGGAGGAGCCGCCCGCGGAGGAGCCCGCGGCCGGTCCCCCGCCCGCGATCGCCGGCATCCGCACGCTCGACCCGACCAACCCCGAGGGGGAGCGCGTCGAGAACACCGAGCGGGCGATCGACGGCGACCCGTCGACGTTCTGGTTCTCCTACACCTACAACCGCCCCGACTTCGGCGGCCTGAAGGAGGGCATCGGCATCGAGGTGCGCCTCGCCGAGGAGACGACCGTCAGCGGTGTGACCCTCGCCGTGAACGGCACCGGCGGCGGCGTGGAGGTCCGGTCGACCACGGGGGACGCCCCGACGCAGGGCGACGTCCTCGCGTCGGCGACGCTCGGGCCCACCACCGACCTGACGTTCGCCGAGCCGGTCCGCACGGGCTCGCTCGTGCTGTGGTTCACCGAGCTCCCCACCAACGCGGCCGGGCAGTTCCGGCTCGAGATCACCGAGATCACCGTCTCCTGACCGGTGTCCGCGCCGGCGCGGACACGGGCGCGACGGGAACAACCGCGCCCTACGATCGGTTGCACGAGCCGTCACCAGGGCCGCCCAGCGGCCCCGTCGCCCGCCCGCGACGCCGACCGACACAGCGAGGCACCCCGTGACCGAACCCGCCGCCCAGCCCACCTCCGACGTGCGCGACCTCGTCATCGTGGGGTCCGGCCCGGCCGGGTACACCGCCGCGATCTACGCCGCGCGCGCGGGCCTGGCGCCCGTCGTCGTCGCCGGCTCCGTGACCGCGGGGGGCGCCCTCATCAACACCACCGAGGTCGAGAACTTCCCCGGCTTCCCCGACGGGATCCAGGGCCCCGAGCTCATGGACTCGATGCAGAAGCAGGCCGAGAAGTTCGGCGCCGAGGTGCTGTGGGACGACGCCACGTCGCTCGACCTCACGGGTGACGTCAAGGTCGTCACGACCGGCAGCGGCGACGTGTTCCGCGCCCGCGCGGTGATCCTCGCGACCGGCTCGGCGTACCGCGAGCTCGGCCTGCCCGACGAGAAGCGGCTGTCCGGCCGCGGCGTGTCGTGGTGCGCCACGTGCGACGGCTTCTTCTTCCGCGACCAGGACATCCTGGTCGTCGGCGGCGGCGACTCCGCGGTCGAGGAGGCGACGTTCCTCACGCGCTTCGGCAAGAGCGTGACGATGGTGCACCGCCGCGACGAGCTGCGGGCGTCGAAGATCATGGCCGACCGCGCGTTCGCGGACCCGAAGATCTCGTTCGCGTGGAACTCCGAGGTCACGGCGATCCACGGCGAGGAGAAGGTCACCGGCGTGACGCTGCGCGACACCGTGACCGGCGAGGAGCGCGAGGTCGGCGCCGGCGGGCTGTTCGTCGCGATCGGCCACGTGCCGCGCACGGACCTGCTGATCGGCCAGGTCGAGCTCGACGAGAACGGCTACGTGCAGGTCGAGGGCCGGTCGACGCGCACCAACCTCACCGGCGTGTTCGCGTGCGGCGACGTCGTCGACCACACCTACCGGCAGGCCATCACGGCCGCCGGCTCGGGCTGCGCCGCCGCGCTCGACGCGCAGCACTACCTCGCCGGCCTCACGCCCGTCGCGGACCCGATGGTCCCGGGCTCGGCGCTCGTGCCCGAGGGCGAGGTCGCGCGGTGAGCACGACCGACGTCACCGACCTCACCTTCGAGCAGGAGGTGCTGCGCAGCGACCTGCCCGTGGTCGTCGACTTCTGGGCGACGTGGTGCGGCCCGTGCCGCATGGTGTCCCCCGTGCTCGACGAGCTGTCCGAGGAGTACGCGGGCAGGGTCAAGGTCGTCAAGGTCGACACCGACGCGAACCCCGGGCTGCGCGACGACTACAAGATCCAGTCCATCCCGTACATCGCGTTCTTCGCGGGCGGCGAGCTCAGCCACGCCGTGATCGGTGCGAAGCCGAAGGCGACGCTGAAGCAGTCGTTCGAGGAGCTGCTCGAGGCCGCCGCCGAGGCGTGACCGCCGCCGAGGGCCAGGGTCACCCGCCGGACGGGTGCCCGGGACCTCCGGGCCGGCGTGCCACACTCGGTCGATGACCACCGTGCCCCAGCCCGACCGCAGGACGTCGGGCCACCCCACGTCCGCGGCCGCCGCCGGCACCCGTCTCGACCCCTGGCTCGGCGCGTACGCCGAGCGCACGGGCGGCATGCGGGCCTCCGAGATCCGCGCGCTGTTCTCCGTCGCCAACCGGCCCGAGGTCGTCTCGCTCGCCGGCGGCATGCCCTACCTCGCACGGCTGCCGCTGGACCAGCTCAGCGACATCGCGGCGCGCGTCGTGGCCGAACGGGGCCTCGTCGCGCTGCAGTACGGCTCCGGCCAGGGCGACGAGACGCTGCGCGAGCAGATCCTCGAGGTCATGCGCCTGCAGGCCGTCGACGCGCACCCCGACGACGTGGTCGTCACCACCGGCTCGCAGCAGGCGCTCGACCTCGTGACCCGCGTGTTCGTCGACCCGGGCGACGTCGTGGTCGCGGAGGCGCCGTCGTACGTCGGGGCGCTCGGGGTGTTCCGTGCCTACCAGGCGGACGTCGTGCACGTGCCGATCGACGAGCACGGTCTGGTGCCCGCGGCGCTCGACGAGACGCTCACGGCGCTCGCCGCAGCGGGACGGCGCGTCAAGCTGCTGTACACGGTGCCCAACTTCCACAACCCGGCCGGCGTCTCGATGGCCACCGAGCGCCGCCCGCTGGTCCTCGAGATCGCGCGCCGCCACGGCGTCCTGGTCGTCGAGGACGACCCGTACGGGCTGCTCGGGTTCGAGGGCGAGCCGCGGCCGGCGCTGCGGTCGCTCGACGACGAGGGTGTCCTCTACCTCGGGTCGTTCTCCAAGACGTTCGCGCCCGGGTACCGCGTCGGGTGGGTCGTGGCGCCGCACGCGGTGCGCGAGAAGCTCGTGCTCGCGAGCGAGTCGGCGATCCTGTCGCCGTCCAACGCGTCGCAGCTCACGGTGTCGACCTACCTGGCGACGTGCGACTGGCGGTCGCAGATCAAGGACTACCGCGAGATGTACCGCGAGCGGCGCGACGCGATGGTCGGCGCCCTCGCGGACCTCATGCCCACCGCGTCGTGGACCGTGCCCGAGGGCGGCTTCTACACGTGGGTGCGCCTCCCCGAGGGTCTCGACGCCCGCGAGATGCTGCCGCGCGCGGTCACGGCGCTCGTCGCGTACGTGCCGGGCACGGCGTTCTTCTTCGACGGCAGGGGCGCCGACCACATGCGGCTGTCGTTCTGCTACCCGACGCCCGAGCGCATCCGCGAGGGCGTCCGTCGGCTCGCCGGGGTCGTCACCGCCGAGCGTGACCTCGTCGAGCTGTTCGGGGCGTCCGGGACAGTGCCGCGCGACGCGGTGCAGGCCCCCGGCCCGGACGTCGTCTGACGTGGCCGCGACCGAGGGGCGGACGCCCCCTGACGCCGCCGCGCCCACCGTCGCCGTCCTCGCGGGCGGGCTGTCGCACGAGCGGGACGTGTCGCTGCGCTCGGGCCGGCGCGTGGCCGAGGCGCTGCGCTCCACCGGCCTCGAGGTCACGGTGCACGACGTCGACCCCGACCTCGTCCCGGCGCTCTCGCAGCTCCGCCCCGACGTGGTGTGGCCCCTGCTGCACGGCGCGAGCGGCGAGGACGGCTCGGTGCGCGACGTCGTGCGCATGCTCGGCCTGCGCGTGCTCGGCTCGGACGCGCGCGCCAGCCGCGTCGCGTGGAGCAAACCGGTCGCCAAGACGGTGCTCGCGCGTGCCGGTGTCGCGACCCCCGAGCACGTGACGCTCCCCCAGTCGCTGTTCCGCGAGCTCGGCGCGGCGCGCGTGCTCGACCTCGTGGTCGACGAGCTCGGGCTGCCGCTCGTGGTGAAGCCGTCCCGCGGCGGGTCGGCGCTCGGCGTCACCCTGGTGACGACGCGGGACGAGCTGCCCGGTGCGATGGTCGAGTGCTTCTCGTACACGGACACGGCGCTCGTCGAGCGGGCCGTGACCGGCACGGAGGTCGCCGTGAGCGTCCTCGACACGGGCGACGGGCCGTTCGCGCTGCCCGCGGTCGAGGTCGTCACCGACGGCCCCTACGACTACGACGCGCGCTACAGCCCGGGACGCACCGAGTACTTCGCGCCGGCGCGTCTGGACGCGGCGACGTCCGTCGCCGTCGCGGACGTCGCGGTGCGGGCGCACGTCGCGCTCGGGCTGCGCGACGTGTCCCGCACCGACCTGGTGGTCGACGCGGACGGCGTCCCGTGGTTCCTCGAGGTCAACGTCGCACCGGGCATGACCGAGACGTCGCTCCTCCCGCAGGCCGCCGAGGCGGCCGGGCACGACCTGGGGCGCCTGTACCGCGACCTCGTGGACGCCGTCGCGCGACGCTGACCTGCGACGACGGTGCTTGTACAGGTGTTGGGCGTGACGATGTACGTCGCCGTCGGCGCGTGACGGTTGCGTGCCGGACCGCGACGCCAGGCGTGGTGTCGCGCGGTCGACGACGGTTGGTCCCGCGCCGGTCGAGCCGTCGGCGGAGCGGACCCGATCAGGACCGCAGCACGCCCGGGTCGTCGGGAGCGAGCGCGGTGAGGATCCGGTTGAGGTCCTGCACCGACGCGAACTCGACCGTCAGCTTGCCGCGCGACTTGCCCAGGTCGACCTTGACACGCGTCTCGAACCGGTCGGACAGGCGGGCGGCGAGGTCGTCCAGCGCCTCGTTCCGGACGCCGGCACGCGGCCGCGGACGTCGCGTCGGCGCGGTCTCGTCCCCACCCAGCGCGACGATCTCCTCGACCGCGCGGACCGACAGCCCCTCCGACACGATCCGCTGCGCGAGACGCTCGATGGCCGCACCGTCGGCCAGGCCCAGCAGCGCGCGCGCGTGCCCCGCCGACAGGACGCCCGCGGCGACCCGCCGCTGCACCAGCGGCGGCAGCTTCAGCAGCCGCAGGGTGTTGGAGATCTGCGGACGGGACCGGTGGATGCGCGTCGCCAGCTCCTCGTGCGTGCACCCGAAGTCGTCGAGGAGCTGCTGGTAGGCGGCCGCCTCCTCGAGCGGGTTCAGCTGGGCGCGGTGCAGGTTCTCCAGCAGCGCGTCGCGCAGCAGGTCGCCGTCCTCGGTCTCCCGCACGATCGCCGGGATCGTGGTGAGGCCGGCCTCCTGCGTCGCGCGCCAGCGCCGCTCCCCCATGATCAGCTCGTAGCCGTCGCCCACGGCACGGACGACGACCGGCTGCAGGACGCCGATCTCACGGATCGACCCCACGAGCTCGGCCAGCGCGTCCTCGTCGAAGACCACGCGCGGCTGGCGGGGGTTGGGCCGGATCGACGTGACCGGGAGCTCCGCGAAGCGGGCGCCGGGAACCGGGACGAGGCCGTCCATCTCGGTCGGCGTCGCCGCATCGCCCGCGGTGACGCCCTCGGTGGTCGTTGCTGCCTCCACGGCGTCGACGGCGTGCTCGGCATCGACGGTCGGGGCGTCCGCGGCCGTCGAGGGCGTGCCCTCGGCGGCGGCGTCGGCCGTACTCGCGGCCGACGCGTCGCGCTCGTCCTTGCGCGTGTCCGGGAAGAACACGTCGACGGGTCGGTCCCCGGTGCTGCGCGGGGTCTCCAGACCCGTGGGGATCAGCGCCCCCAGTCCGCGGCCGAGACCGCGACGCTTCTCGCTCACTGGTCCTCCTGGTCGGGCGTGGCCGTCACGGGCACGCCGTCGGTACTGGTGGTGGCCTGCACGGCACGCTCCGCGAGCTCACGGGCGGCCTCGAGGTACGCGAGCGCGCCCGAGGAGCTGCCGTCGTACGTGATGACGGTCTGCCCGTAGCTCGGCGCCTCGGAGATCCGGACCGACCGCGGCACCGTCGTGCGCAGCGTCTGCTCGGGGAAGTGCGTCCGCACCTCCTCGGCGACCTGCTGCGCCAGGTTGGTGCGCGCGTCGTACATCGTGAGGAGGATCGTCGAGACCGCGAGATTCGGGTTCAGGTGCGCCTGGATCAAGTCGATCGTCTTGAGCAGCTGCGACAGGCCCTCGAGCGCGTAGTACTCGCACTGGATCGGGATGAGCACCTCGCGCGCCACGACGAACGCGTTGACTGTCAGCAGCCCCAGGCTCGGGGGGCAGTCGACGAAGACGTAGTCGATCGGCTCGAGGCCGTTGTCGCTCCGCCAGGTCAGGTAGTTGTCGAGCGCCGTGCGCAGCCGGGTCTCGCGGGCCACCATCGAGACGAGCTCGATCTCGGCGCCCGACAGGTCGATCGTCGCCGGCAGGCACCACAGGCCGGGGACGTCCGGGCTCTGCTGGACGGCCTCGTGCATGGGCGCACCGTCGACGAGCACCTCGTAGATCGACGGCGTCCCCGCACGGTGCTCGATGCCGAGCGCTGTCGAGGCGTTTCCCTGCGGGTCGTTGTCGAGGACCAGGACCTGAAGGCCCGCCTGCGCGAGCGCGGCCGCAAGGTTGACCGTCGTCGTCGTCTTCCCGACGCCGCCCTTCTGGTTGGCGACCGTCATGACCCGCGTGCGTGGGGGCCGGGGGAACTTGCGCCCGCGGAGCTCGATCCGGCGGCGAGCGTCGAGCTGCAGCTCGGCGAGCAACGGGGTGTCGTCCGACGCGCGCGGGAGGCTGTCGACGATCGCAGCCCGTCGGGCCTCGTCCGGGTCGCCCGGCGAGCTCGGCACCCCGTTCGCGCTCTCGGTCCCGGGGGCGGGGTCCTGCTGGTCGTCCACGGGTCCTCTTTCGTCCTCACGCGCCACGCGGGCGATGTTCGTGCTGGTCAGAGCGGTGTCGGCGAGCGTCGCGCGCACCTGGTCGAGCGCACGCGGTCCGGCGGGGCGCTCCTCCGGATGGCCCGAGGCCGTGGCCCCGGCGCTCTCCACCACGTCGTCCGACGAGACGGGAGCTCCAGCACGGTCGACCGCGCCGCCCGGCGACCCATCCGGAACCGCACCCGCCGGCTGCTCAGTCTCCCACGCGTAGACCGCTCCCAGCTGCGCCACCGAGACGGGCCGAGGGCGGGCCCCGCGACGCGGCCGGTCGTCCCCCGAGGTCGTCACCGCACCAGGGACGGCGTGCGCAGACTCACCCGCCTCGACCGACGGCACCGTCGCCGTTCCACGTGAAACCACGAAGTCAGGTGCCGCAGGGTCGGCGCCCTCGACATCCAGGCGGACGCCGAGATCCTTAGCCCGGCCGTCCTCGATGTCGGCATCGTGATCCGCGTCCCCGCCACGGTGCACGCCGGCACCGACGTCCGCGCCCGCGCCCCGGTCCGTGTCAGCGACGAGATCCGTCACGGCGCTGTCGACGGCGTCCGCAGCCGTATCAGCGTCTACGCCCAGATCATCGTCCGTGCCGAGGTCCGTGTCCGCGCCCAGGCCCGTCGCCAGCTCGGCGCGGTCGTAGGGGTCGACCCGAGCCTCCGTGCCGGTCGCCACGTCCACGCCTGCGCGCGCGTCGGTACCGTCGTCGGTGTCAGGCCCTGCCGTCGTGGCAGCCGCAGTGGCCGCACCGACGCTCCACCCGGGGACCCCACCCGTGGCCTGCGGTGCCGTCATCGACGTCTCGCGCACCGGGTCGCCGTCGGCGTCATGGTGCGCCTCGCTCCCACGCTCGTCGACGGCGACCGAGCCGCTCGCCGGACGTCCGTGAGTCGACGCTGGGGTGCCCGGCCATGCCGGGCTCGCGTCACCGACCCCCGTGTCGCGGGGCGCCCACACCGGTGCGCCCACTGCCTCCTGCGTCGTCGGCGCCGCGGTCCCCCCCGACGGATGCTGGTCGACGGGGGCGCCGGTCGGCCAGCCACCGATGGACTGCGCGCCGGGTCCAGGGGCCTCGACCGGTGACGTGTCCGATGCTGCCCGTGCTGCCGCGGCCCTCTCCTCGCGGCGCTTCTTCCTACCGAACACTTCGGACCCTCCTCACCGCGGTGACGACGCGTGTCGGCGCGGTCCCCGGGATCGTCACGGCCTCGTGCACGCGACCGTCGACCAACCCGACCGCGCGCATCGCCTTCGCGGCCGCGGTGAGCTCGTCCTCGGCGCGGGCGCCCTTCATCGCCACGACGGTCCCACCCTCACGGACGAGCGGGGCGGTCCACCGGTACAGCTTGTCCAGCGCCGCGACGGCGCGTGCGGTGACCGCGTCGGCCTCGATCGCGCCGTCGAGCTCCTGCGCCCGCGCGCGCCGGATCTCGACGTTCGTCAGGGAGCAGCGGGCGACGACGTCGTTCAACCACGCCACCCGACGCTCCATGGGCTCGACGAGCACCACCTCGGCCCTCGGGAGCATGGCCGCCACGACGATGCCCGGCAGGCCCGCGCCGGACCCCACGTCCACGACGACACCGGTCTGCGGAAGGTACGGCACCACTGCTGCCGAGTTCAGCAGGTGACGCTCCCACAGCCGCGGGATCTCCCGGGGGCCGATGAGCCCCCGCAGCTCACCGTCCTCGACGAGGTAGTCCCGGAAGGTGTGGACCGCCTCCCAGGCGTCCGCGAAGAACTCGGGCAGACGCGGGTCGCCGTCCCACGGGTCAGGCTCGTTCGCTGCGAGATCCGGTGACTGGTCCTGCACCCGGTGGCTCCTGTTCCACGTGAAACGAGCGGTCGACTCGACGGTGGCACGGCCCGTTCGTCGCGCCCCTACGCTACCCCGCCCCATCGCGCCGGACCGGGAGGACCGCACCGGCGGCCGCTCACCGCGATGCGCCGATGCACGTCCCTGGCCGTACGCCGGCGCCGTCGCAGCGGCTGCTCCCACGCTCCCCCGACGCACATGGAGTCGAGCGACGTGTGAGGAGCAGGAACGCAACCTCGCGACGAGCGACGAGCGACGAGCGACGAGCGACGAGCGACTCTTGCACGCTGCACCGCGTCACTCGGGGAGGACGGCGCGATTGTGGCTCCGTCCGACAGCTGGCCCACCTCGGGGCGGCTCGGAGCCAGATCGGGCTCAGGTGCATGCGGTCGATCCACCAGACTGGCACCCTGCGGCCCGCAGCCGTGCGGCCGCTTCGCCGTTCCGGTCCATGCCTGGCGGTCTGCAGGGGTCGTGGAGGGTGCACGGCGCGTGACGGCGCTGTCGACCGAGCGCCGACCAGCAGGGACTGCGCGTGCGCGCCGTCGGACGGGGAACGCTGTGGCGACGTGCCGCACGTCCGCCACGCAAGGCGGGCACCGGACGCCGCAGGAGCAGCAGCGCGCACCGAGGGGGACCGTGCACCTCGGGGAATGCGACTCGTCGCGAGGACTCGTCGCGCGCGCCGGGCGGCTCGAGGGCCGAGGTCGCTGCGCGTCGTGCGTCGTGCGTCGTGCGGGGTGCGTCGTGCGTCGTGCGTCGTCCAAGGGTTGCGGCGCGCCAGCCGCTCGGCACGGCCGGCCGGTCTCTGCCCCCGTGTCTTCCCACGACCGCGGCCCGGCACGACTCAGCCTCACCGCATCTCTGGCGCAGGAGCCGGCGGGAGCCACCGATGCGCGGGGCAGGTCACCGGCGGCGCCGCCCGCCGTCGTCCGGTCGGCGCACCCCCGGCCGACGGCTCTCGCTCGTCGCCCCGGCGAGATGGGGTGGCTTCTTCCTGGCGACTCGGATCCGGCGCCGCCCGCTGGCCGCTCCCACGGCGTGCGCACCGAGGGCGATACGTAGTCCTCGAGCACGCGTGACCCACCGGCCTGCGTCCGTCGCGACGCTCCGCCGCGCAGATGCCCGCACCCGCCGCAGCGGCCCGCGCCGAACGGTCGTCGTGCTGGCGCCACCGAGGTGCGGAGGCACCCGGCGACTGCGTAACGGCGTGCCGGGGTCATATCGCCGTCTCACCTCTGGCACGGGCTCACTCACGCGACGCGCCCCGGCCGCGCAGCTGAACAGGACACGGCCTGCGCCGCATGACCATCCGTCGCTTCGCGGCGACCGCTCATGACGTCGTGCGAGCCCGTCTCACCGGATCCCGCACTCCACTCGTCCTTCGATCAGCGAGGCCGGCCGGTCGACCGCGCCACAGGCTCCTCTCTCCCCCTGGAATGGCAGCCGTCGCTCGCCGGCGCCTCCCGAACGGCACACCACTCCCGGTCGCCCGTCCTCGCGAGCCCGTGCGCATCCGTACGTGCCCGCCCCGCTGCCCGGTAGGGGCGGCCAGCCCACGCCTCCCCGTACGTGCGCCCGCAGGCTCCTGCGTCTGATCGTCCCCGCTCGGCACCCCGCCCCGCTCGCCAACCCATCCACGCTCGCCAACCCGCGCCCGCTCGCCAACCCGCGCCCGCTCGCCAACCCGCGCTCGCTCGGGAGCCCGTGCCCGCTCCTCAACCCATCCGCGCTCGTCAGCCCGTCCCCGCCGGTCTGCGCTGTTCGTCGGGCTGCGCTCCTCCGTGCGTCCGCCTGGCCACACGCATGCCCGCCAGACTCGACGGTCGCGCCCGCCGCACGGCGGTCCACGCGCACCCGACCGTCGCCGTCGGCCATCCTCCTCGCGCATCGGACGCGCGACCGTCCGCACGTTCCGTTTCGCGCATGTGCCGCTTCGTCACGGTACGGGGACCTCCCGAACACCGGGGTGCCGCGATCTCCCGCTCGAAGGCGTGGATCGCGCCCCGCCAGCTCGAGACCGCATCCGCGGGGAGCCTGTCCCGCATCTAACTCCCGCTGGCACGCGAGGCGAGGCGGATCCGTTCGGGGCTCGGGCGCGAGCGCGCGCTTGTCCGCGCCAACCGGCCCCCATGTTCCACGTGAAACGCTCTCTGGGGTTGAAATGCGGACTTCTACGGCCTCTCAGCCCGGTACCTGCTGCGTTCCACGTGAATCAGCGCATCACCTGCGAACGGGCGCGCGTGACGGTGCACGCGCCGTCTGGGTCCTCCGTCCAACGGCGCCGTGCCGTCGCCGCACTGGTGGCGGCGGCGCGGACCTTCAGCGGATGCGTAGCCCGGTCGTGACGTCCCGCTCCCTACGCTCGCGAGGACATGCCGGGCGCGCATCAGGCCTCACGGTCGCTGGTCGATGTCACCGCGTCTCCCGTTCCACGTGAAACGCGGGGCACGTGGGGCCCACTTCCCGCAGTGCTCGGCCAGACGAGGGCTGCACCGACCAGTCCCTGAGGCGGCTTGGTGCGACCCTCGATCGCCAGCCCGTCGATCACGACGGAGCAGATCCGCACACCGCGCGTGCTTCTTCAGTTCGGCTACCCGGCGGCTGCCGGAGCCCATGCCATGGCGAGCGCGCACGTCACGGAACCGTGGCCCTAGGCCCGAGACAGCGTCGCGTCGACCCTCGGGCTAGCGCCTCCGCACCACGACCTCTGTTGCTCGGAGCCGCGCAAGTCCACCGCGTCACGGCCGGGGCCGCTGACGACGGCCCGACGGCGACATAGACCCCGAAGCCCCACAGCTCCGCGCACCCAAGCGCGAGCATCGGCGACGGCGCGGGCCGAAGCGAGCCGGTCGCCGCGGGTAGGGCATACCGTCGGACGTCGACCGGAGTCGGCGAAGTGCCGTTGCAGCGTCCATGTCCAGCACGGACACTCCTCGCCGGCTCGGCGGCTACTGTCGCAGCCCGCGTCCACGCGCATCCGCGAACGCCCTGTTCCACGTGAAACGCGCGGCTAGCGGAGCGGACGATCCGGGTCCTGGCACCCCCGCCACGGTGCGACCACCAGCTCCACGCTCCCGTGTCAAGGCCCGACGTCGGCGTCCTCGGTCATGCCCACACGCGCCGGTGCCACGAGATCTGCGCGGGAGGCGGCCGACCTCGGATACTGCGCGAGCGGCATCTCATGTTCGACCGCGCCGCCGGCAGTCGCCGTCACCCACCTGCGCCAGGCAAGGATGCGAGGGAACCGGGACACCGCCGGCCCACCGCTCGGTGCCCTCGTCCGCGAACGGGTCGATGCGCAGCACCTCCCCCACCACGCGCCGCCCTCCTGCCCGCTCGCACCGGCACCGATGCGTCGTGGCAGTTCCGCTGCGCGCCAGCGCCGGCACGACGCCCCCGGTCACCTCCCGACGTCGCGCACCGCCCCAGCACGAGGACGAGGACCAGACTCGCTCTCCCGCGCCGTTCCGAGAGTGGCCTCCAGAGCACTCGAGCGTGTCGGAGGACGCGAAGCGATGAAGGTCGTCGCCAGGAGGATCGTTCCTGGAGAACGTGCGGGGCTCATCGACTAACCGTTCCACGTGAAACACAGCCACGAGGCCCCCCGCTTGCGCAGATAACTGCAAGCCGCCTACCCCACGCGGAAGAACCACGCCCGCATCGGCCCCGCCCAGCCGACGAGGCGCCTCACGCGCGACGACCGCAGCCGGTGCCGACGAGACTCGCGACGGGCGACGCGGCACTTCACTCGCAGAACCACCGCACCCGTAGGACGACGGCGCGCAGGCGACGCCGACTTGCTCGCTTCAGGGTCGCTCCTCCCCACGGCTCGACCCCGCGCACGTCGAGCGGGACGCTCTACCTCCTCCCCGTCACCGCTCCCGGCGGGCGTCGCACGCGGTGCCAGCAGCGCTCGATCGCTGCACCAGTGGTCGTGCCCTCAGAGGCCAGCCGCTACGCCCGCGCTAGACGCATCGTCCGCGCGACGCCGCCCGGGCCCGGGGGCGCGCCGGCGTGCGCGCATGCCGCCGCTCGTCGAGAGCAACCGGCTGACCGTCCACCGCGCGCACGGTCGTCGACCGCCCTTGACCTCGCCGCTCGCCGACGTCGTCGTCGACGGCAAAGGTGCTGAGGCCGGACGCCGAGCAGCCGCATCGCCCGAAGCCAGGCGATGTGGCCGACCCCTGGCACCAGTTCTTCTTGAACACGCGTCACGCATCCACGCCTGCCGCGCACCCACGGGCTCGCCACCCGCGAAGGCGCCCACACATCCGACGGACCGGTAGCACAGGAGGCGAGCTCCACCCCGGCCCCAGTGGTCCCCACCCCGAGCCAGACTCCCGAGAACCGGACATCCGGCGTTTTTCGCCGTTCCAGGAGCGCGATCCTGCGCCCGTACCATCACCGCCGTACGCCCGAGAACGGCACCAGACGCCAGGAGAATCGTTCCTGGAGAACCGAGGAGTCGGTTCTGAGCCCCTCCGAGGCCACCTTCTTCCCCAGGATCGATCCTCCTGGAGCGCCTCGGCGGCGTCGTCGACCGGGCAGACCGCGCGTCAGGGCCCTGGACGACCCACGCCACGCGACCGTCGGCGCACCCACGGACGACGAAGGGCGGATGGCTCGCGCCACCCGCCCTTCGTCACCGGTCGTCGCCGGGCTCAGCTCACGCGGGCTTGACGACCACGCGTCGGTCCGGCTCGACGCCGACCGAGTCGCTCACCAGTCCGGCCTCCGCCACCGCGTCGTGCACGACCTTGCGCTCGAACGGGTTCATGGCCGCGAGCGTGACGGCCTCCCCCTCGGACTTGACCTGATCGATGGCGGTGCGAGCGATCGCGACGAGCTCGGTCCGCCGCTGCGCCCGGTACCCGGCGATGTCGAGCATCAGCCGGCTGCGCTCGCCCGTCTTGGTCTGGACGGCGAGCCGCGTGAGCTCCTGCAGCGCGTCGAGCACCTGACCCTCGGCACCGACGAGACGGCGGAGCGCCGCGGCGTCCGACCCGTCCTCGGCCACGATCTCCACGGCCGCCCGGCCGTGGTCGACGTCGATGTCGATGTCACCGTCGAGGTCCGCGATGTCGAGGAACTCCTCGAGGTAGTCGGCAGCGATCTCGCCCTCCTCCTCGAGGCGCTTCACGACGTCGGCGTCGGCGGCCGTGTCCGGCTCGGTCGTACCCATGTCTTCTCCGTTCAGCGGTGTCGCACCGTCGTCGGCCCTCCGGAGGCCGGCGCTGCGGTGGTGGTCAGGGGCGGGGGCCGTCGGGCGTCGAGCCGCCGGACGACGGACCCTTGCGCTTCTTCTTCGGAGCGCCGACGGGTGGATCGCTCGGTGCGGCGGGGGCGTCCTCGACCGCGTCGCTCACGGCGGCCGCGTCCTCGACCCCGGCGCCGGTCTGCTGCGGCCGTGCCTTCGCGCGGTCCTTGCGCTTGGGCTGCTGACGCTGACCGCGCGGCTTCTCGTCGATGACGGCGGTCGCGGTCGACGCCTCCTCGATCGTCTCCCCGCGGGCAGCGGCCTTCTTGGCCTGCCGCGCCTTGAGCGCCTTCTCCGCCTGGGAGCCGGGCGCCGGCATGCGGCGGATCGTGTAGAACTGCTGCCCCATCGACCACAGGTTCGTCGTGGTCCAGTAGATGAGGACACCGATCGGGAAGTTGACGCCCGACACGGCGAAGATGAACGGCAGGACGTAAAGCAGGATCTTCTGCTGCTGCGCCATCGGGCCCGTGAGGGCGGCCGGCGGCATGTTCTTCATCGTGAGCTGTCGCTGCGTCGTGAACGTCGTGACCGACATCGCGACGATGAGCACGATGGTGACGACGCGGATGTGCCAGTTGCCGTCCCACTGCATGAAGGTGCCGGACAGCGGCGCGCCCCAGATCGTGGCCTGCTCGGCCTGGGCGGCCAGCTCACGCGTGAGGGGGCCGATCGACTCCGCGCGCGCGTACGTGCCCGACGCCAGGCTCGGCAGTTCGTAGAGCACACGGAACAGGGCGAAGAAGATCGGCGACTGCAGGAGGATGGGCAGGCAGGACGCGAACGGGTTCGTGCCGTGCTTGCGGTAGAGCTCCATCATCTCGCGGCTCATGGCCTCGCGGGACGCGGGGTCCGTCTTGCCCTTGTACTTCTTCTGCAGGGCCTGCATCTCGGGCTGCACGAGCTGCATGCCGCGGGACGCCTTGATCTGCTTGAAGAAGAGGGGGATCAGCAGGATCCGCATGACGATCACGAGCCCGACGATGGACAGCGCCCAGGCGGCACCGCTCGCGGGGTCGAGGCCGATCCAGGTGAGCAGGTCGTGGAAGCGGACCATGATCCACGCGACCGCGACCATGAGCGGGAACAGCAGGCCGTCCATCCAAGGCATGAGGCGGTGCTCCTCGAGAGCGTCAGTGCGCGGCGGGGGCCGCGGCGAAGGCGTGGTGGTGCCGCGACGGTGGAACGTCGTCGACCCCACCGGGGTTCCAGGGGTGGCACCGCAGAAGTCGCCGTGCGGCGAGCCACGCGCCGCGGGCGGCGCCGTGACGCTGCACGGCGATCACCGCGTACTGCGAGCACGACGGGTAGAACCTGCAGGTCGGGGGCGTGATCGGAGAGATCACGCGTTGGTACACCCAGAGCAGCCCGAGAAGTACACGGGCGGGCAGGGTGCGCACGACCGACCAGACGCGGGTCACGGCGTCACCCGGTGCTCGGACCGCCGTGCCGCGCGGCGCTCGGCGCCGTCGATCGCGCCGTCCAGGTCGCGGGCCAGCTGCGCGGAGGTGGCGCCCGCGGCGTCGGGCTGAGCGCGGACGACCACGTGCGTGCCGCTCCCCCACCGACCGAGGCGGCTCGCGAGCAGCGCGCGCAGCCGACGCCGCACCCGGTTCCGGGTCACGGCGTTCCCGACGGCCTTGGAGACGACGAGACCGACCACCGGCGGGCCGGGGTCGGTCGTCGTCGTGAGGTGCACGACGAGAGTGTCACGTCCCCCGCGCGCGCCGCGACGCACCGTCTGCTGGAAGTCGGCAGAGCGGCGCATCCGGTGCGCTGCAGGGAGCACCGGGGGTGGCGTCAGGCCGAGAGCTCGGCGCGCCCCTTGCGGCGGCGCGCCGCGAGGATGGCGCGGCCGGCACGCGTGCGCATGCGCAGACGGAAGCCGTGGGTCTTGGCCCGGCGCCGGTTGTTCGGCTGGAAGGTGCGCTTGGTCACGACGTTCTCCACACGTTCTCGTCACGGTCGCACGGA
The DNA here is from genome assembly GCA_023412515.1 of Actinomycetes bacterium. Taxonomy (GTDB): domain Bacteria; phylum Actinomycetota; class Actinomycetes; order Actinomycetales; family Cellulomonadaceae; genus Cellulomonas. Next base: position 6,245 of record JAEYNO010000224.1, on the reverse strand, counting down.
GTCGTACGACCAGGTCCTTGGTGCCGTGTCCACCGCTCCAGGGATCGCACGCAAGGACACGTGCGAAGGCGTCAGGGCGCGCCGGACGGAGCCGTCGGAAGGCTGGGCCACGCTACGCCGGGGCGGGCACGTGGGTCAAATGCGCCAGCGTACGCCGACCGTCGGACGCCGCCCACGGCGCCACCGCAGCATGTCGGCGAGCGCATTACCGCAGGTCGTGCTCGTCTCACCGGACCTCGCACGGCGTGTCGCCGGTCTCACCCGCCGGTGCGCTTCTGCGGGTGACGGGCGGCCACTAGAGTCGATCATCGTCGTGCCGCCCGGCGCGTGCGCCTCGAGGGTGCGGACGACACCGTCCCCGGCCCTGTGGACGACGGGCGGGCAGGACCCCCGACGGCGGGTCACGGTCCCGCACCGCTGCCACTCACAGGTGTGGACAACTATGTGGACGACGGTCCACCGTGCCAGACTCGCCGGGCCCCGCAGGACCGATCACTGAGGTAGGACGTTGTCACAGGACGAAGAACCGGCCCGCGTGTGGGGACACGTCGTCGCGAGCCTCGAGGCGAGCCCCGACATCACGCCCCGTCAGCTGGCCTTCGTCCGGCTCGCCCACCCGTTGGGCGTCCTCGACGGCACGATGCTCCTCGCCGTCGGCAACGACCTCACCAAGGAGTACCTCGAGACGCGCGTCCGCGCCGAGGTCACGCAGGCCCTCGGCGAGGCGCTCGGTCGTGAGGCGCGGTTCGCCGTCACTGTCGACCCCGAGGTGGCCGGCGACGTGCCGCCCGCGCTGCGGGTCGTCCCCCCCGCGCCCGCCGCCGGGGCGCCGACCTACGACGACGAGCCCGACGCACGCCCCGACCTCGCCCTCGTGACCGCTCACCCGGCCTTCGGCGTCCGCGACGAACGCGCCGAGAGCGACGACGCCCCGGACGAGCACGCCGTGCGCGACGAGCCCGCCGACCCCCGTCCCGTGCTGCGCGCGGTCGACGGCACGAGCGTCGTGACGTCGCCGCGGCGCGCGATGTCCGAACCGGCCCGCCTGAACCCGAAGTACCTCTTCGAGACGTTCGTCATCGGGTCGTCCAACCGGTTCGCGCACGCCGCGGCCGTCGCGGTGGCCGAGGCGCCGGCCAAGGCGTACAACCCGCTGTTCATCTACGGGGACTCGGGGCTGGGCAAGACGCACCTGCTGCACGCGATCGGCCACTACGCGCAGAACCTGTACCCGACGGTGCGGGTGCGGTACGTGAACTCCGAGGAGTTCACGAACGACTTCATCAACTCCATCAGCGAGGGCAAGGCGGGCGCGTTCCAGCGTCGGTACCGCGAGGTCGACGTCCTGCTGATCGACGACATCCAGTTCCTGCAGGGCAAGGAACAGACGATGGAGGAGTTCTTCCACACGTTCAACACGCTGCACAACGCGAACAAGCAGGTCGTGATCACGTCCGACCTGCCGCCCAAGCAGCTGAACGGCTTCGAGGACCGGATGCGGTCGCGGTTCGAGTGGGGCCTGATCACCGACGTGCAGCCGCCGGACCTCGAGACCCGGATCGCGATCCTCCGCAAGAAGGCCGCCAGCGAGCGCCTGCAGGCGCCGGACGACGTGCTGGAGTACATCGCGTCGAAGATCTCGACGAACATCCGTGAGCTCGAGGGTGCGCTCATCCGGGTCACGGCGTTCGCGAACCTCAACCGCCAGCAGGTCGACGTCTCGCTCGCGGAGATCGTCCTCAAGGACCTCATCACGGACGACCAGACGCAGGAGATCACCGCCACCACGGTGATCGGGCAGACGGCCGCGTACTTCGGCCTGAGCATCGAGGACCTGTGCGGGTCGAGCCGGTCCCGCGTGCTGGTCACGGCTCGGCAGATCGCGATGTACCTGTGCCGCGAGCTGACGGACCTCTCCCTGCCGAAGATCGGGCAGGCGTTCGGCGGACGGGACCACACCACCGTCATGCACGCGAACCGCAAGATCCGTGAGCTCATGGCCGAGCGGCGGTCGATCTACAACCAGGTCACCGAGCTCACCAACCGGATCAAGCAGCAGCACCGCGGCTGACGGAGGCGTCCGTGGCGCCCGCGCAGCTCACCCGCGGGCCCCGCGATGTCGCGTTGGTCCGTTCCCGTCCACCGGTCCACCCCGGTTGTCCACAGGCTTGCCCACGGGTTGGGGACACGTGTGAAACGGGTCACCCGATCGGACATTGCGGGCGGCGACGCGTGCGCCACGGCGCCCCCGATCACCGCAACGCAGCGCTGACCTGCGCAGACGCCGCTGGCGCGCCGCACTCCCGCGGTGTCGCCGCGCGCCGACACCGGGCGGTGCCCCGCGCTCCGCGTGAGAGCCCTCTCATACCAAACCGGGGCGAACCGTGCGGCGTCGTCCCCAACCCCGGGGTGAAGGACGCGTAGGACGAATGTTCACACCTGTGCACAGACCTGTGGACGACGGTGGACGACACGCACCGACGATGTGGACGGCACCCGTCCCGTCGGTGGACGACGGGTGAACCCCGCACGGCCGTCCACCGCCGTCCACCGCTCACCCGTCCCTCGACCACACCGCACCGCACAGCCCGACACGCCCCCTGACCTGCTGAGCGACCCGTCGTCCACACGACCCACAGCCCCGACGACGACGACGACCCATCTCCCAGGAAGGGATCCACACACCGACGTGTGGGTGTGGCGACGAGCGAGCGGGGCGCGGCCCCGCGACGAGGCCCCGACGGTGTACCGGCCGTCGGAGGTGTCGCGTAGTCTTCGGCTCAGCCCCGCCAACGCCCGGATCGCACGCGTCCACGACGACGCGCGCCCCGCCCCGGGCAGGACGACGAGAAGGTGATGCATGAGGTTCCGCGTCGATCGTGACGTTCTCGCCGACGCCGTCACGTGGACCGCACGCAGCCTGCCGACCCGGCCGCCCGTGCCCGTCCTCGCCGGCGTGCGGATCGAGGCGGACGCGACGGGCACGATCCAGCTGTCGAGCTTCGACTACGAGGTCTCGGCGCGCGCGCAGCTGCCCGCGGACGTGAGCGAGCCCGGGACCGTGCTGGTCTCGGGTCGCCTGCTCGCGGAGATCTCGCGCGCGCTGCCGGCCAAGCCGGTGGACGTCGTCCTGGACGGCACCAAGGTGCAGGTCACGTGCGGCGCCAGCCGCTTCACGCTGCTGACGATGCCGGTCGAGGACTACCCGAACCTCCCGGCGATGCCCCCGGTGACCGGCACGGTCGACGGTGACGAGCTGACGCACGCGGTCGCGCAGGTGTCGGTCGCCGCCAGCCGCGACGACACGCTCCCCCTGCTGACGGGTGTGCGCGTCGAGATCGAGGGCGAGCGCGTGACGCTGCTCGCGACCGACCGCTACCGCCTCGCGCTGCGCGAGATGACGTGGAAGCCGGCCAGCCCCGACGTCGAGGCGGTCGCCCTCGTGCGGGCGCGCACGCTCTCCGACGCCGCCAAGTCGCTCGGCGGCTCGGGCTCGGTCGAGGTGTCGCTGTCGAGCGGCGGCGGCGTGGACCTCATCGGCTTCGAGGCCGGCGGCCGCCAGACCACGAGCCTGCTGGTCGACGGCGACTACCCGCCCGTGCGGCGGCTGTTCCCCGACGAGACGCCGATCCACGCGATCGTCAACCGGCAGGCGCTGGCGGAGGCGGCCAAGCGCGTCGCCCTGGTCGCCGAGCGCAACACCCCGATCCGGCTGACGTTCAGCGAGGGTCAGGTCGTGCTGGACGCGGGTCAGGGCGACGACGCGCAGGCGTCCGAGGCGCTCGAGGCGACGCTCGTCGGCGACGACATCTCGGTCGCGTTCAACCCCCACTTCCTCGCCGACGGGCTCGGTGCGCTCGACACGACGTTCGTCCGGATGTCGTTCACGCACCCGAACAAGCCCGTGGAGTTCACGGGCCAGGAGTCGCTCGAGAGCGACGACCGCAAGGACTACCGCTACCTGCTGGTGCCGATCCGCTTCGCGAGCTGACACCGCTCGCGCGGACGGGCCGCGGGTGCGGCACAGTGGCCGGGGTGCCACGTCGAGCGACGTGGCCCGCGTCGAGAGGGGCGAGGCATGCACATCGGTCTGGTCGGGCTGGGCAAGATGGGCGCCAACATGCGCGCGCGCATCCGCGAGGCGGGCATCGAGGTCACGGGGTTCGACCGCAACCCCGACGTGACGGACGTCCCCACGCTCGAGGCGCTCGTCGAGGCGCTGCCCGCGGGCGAGCGCGTCGTGTGGGTGATGGTCCCGTCGGGTCCGATCACGGACGGCGTGATCCAGGAGCTGGCCGGTATCCTCACGGCCGGCGACCTGGTGATCGACGGCGGCAACTCGTACTACCAGGACGACGCGGCGCACGCCGCGACCCTCGCCGAGCACGGGATCGGGTTCATCGACGCCGGCGTCTCGGGCGGCATCTGGGGCCTCGAGAACGGCTACGGGCTCATGGTCGGCGGCGACGCCGCCGACGTCGAGCGCGCGATGCCCGTCTTCGACGCGCTGCGCCCCGAGGGCGAGCGCGGCGACGGCTTCGTGCACGCCGGCCCGGTCGGGGCGGGGCACTACGCGAAGATGGTCCACAACGGCATCGAGTACGGCCTCATGCAGGCGTACGCCGAGGGCTACGAGCTGCTCGCGGCGAAGGACCTCATCACCGACGTCCCCGCGACCATGCGCGCGTGGACCAAGGGCACGGTCGTGCGGTCGTGGCTGCTGGACCTGCTCGTGCAGGCGCTCCACGAGGACCCGCGGTTCGCGGCGATCGACGACTGGGTCGAGGACTCGGGCGAGGGACGCTGGACGGTCGACGAGGCCATCGACCTGGCCGTGCCGGCCCCGGTCATCGCCGCGTCGCTGTTCGCGCGGTTCTCGTCGCGGCAGGGCGAGTCGCCGGCCATGAAGGCCGTCGCCGCGCTCCGTCAGCAGTTCGGCGGGCACGCGGTGCGCGCCGCCGGCGCGGACACCGTGACGCCGTCCGCACCACCCACGTCGGAGGCCTGACCCGCGTGTACGTCGCGCACCTGTCCCTCACCGACTTCCGGTCGTACCCGCAGGTCGAGCTGCCGCTCGACCCGGGCATCACCGCGCTCGTCGGCCCCAACGGGCAGGGCAAGACGAACCTCGTCGAGGCGGTCGGGTACGTCGCGACGCTCGGCAGCCACCGCGTCCCGTCGGACGCGGCGCTGGTGCGCGCCGGGACGTCGCGGGCGGTGGTGCGCGCGAAGGTCGTCCGCGAGGAGCGTGCGACGCTCGTCGAGGTCGAGGTCACGCCGGGCAAGGCCAACCGGTCGCGGATCAACGGCGGGTCGCCGGGCCGGGCGCGGGACGTGCTGGGCATCCTGCGCACGGTGCTGTTCGCCCCCGAGGACCTCGCGCTCGTCAAGGGGGACCCGGACGGCCGCCGCCGGTTCCTCGACGAGCTGCTGGTGCAGCTCACGCCGCGCATCGCGGGGGTCCTGGGCGACTACGACCGGGTGCTCAAGCAGCGGTCGGCGCTCCTGAAGTCGGCCGCGGCCGCGTCGCGCGCCCGCACGGGGGCCGATCTGCGCACGCTCGACGTGTGGGACGCCAAGCTCGCGGCGACGGGTGCGCAGGTCGTCGTCGCGCGGCAGGCCCTGGTGGCGGCGCTGCGCCCCCGCGCGGCGGACGCGTACCGGCAGGTCAGCGCGGGGCAGGGCGAGCTCGGGATCACGTACCGCGCGTCGCTCGACACGGCCCTGGGACGGACCGAGGACGGCCCGGCGCTGCCGCCGGGCGCCGACGCCGCGACCGTCGAGGGGCTGCTGCTCGAGGCGATGGGGCGGCTGCGCCCCAAGGAGATCGAGCGCGGCGTGTGCCTGGTCGGCCCGCACCGCGACGACCTGGCGCTCACGCTCGGCGACCTGCCGGCCAAGGGGTACGCGAGCCACGGCGAGTCGTGGTCGGTCGCGCTCGCGCTGCGCCTCGCGTCCTACGAGCTGCTGACGCACGGCGTCGACGACGCCGGTGCGTGGGCCGCCGACTGGGGCCCGGACGGCGAGCCCGTGCTGATACTCGACGACGTGTTCGCCGAGCTCGACACACGCCGCCGCGAGCGGCTGGCCGAGCTGGTCGCGGGCGCGCGGCAGGTGCTGGTGACGGCCGCGGTGCCGCAGGACGTGCCCGAGCCGCTGGCGGGCGCGCGCGTGGACGTGCTCGGCGGCGAGGTCGCCCGTGTCCTCTGAGGGCGGCGCGGCTCGCGCGCGCCGCTCCCCCGGTG
>JAEYNO010000185.1 GCA_023412515.1 Actinomycetes bacterium | reverse complement strand
GCCGGGCGCCGCACGACGCGCGGCGCCCGGCCGCCCTCGCCGCGCCCCCGATCTGTGACGATGGGGCCATGACCTCCGACGCGCTGCCGCTCGACCCCGCCAACCCGTTCGCCCGCGAGTCCGACCTGCCGTACGGTCTGCCGGACTTCCGCGTGCTGCGCGAGGAGCACTACCTGCCCGCCGTGCGCGCGGGCATGGCCCAGCAGCTCGCCGAGGTCGAGGCGATCGCCACCGACCCGACCGAGCCGACGGTCGAGAACACGCTCGACGCGCTCGAGCGCACCGGTCGTCTGCTGACGCGCGCGGCGTCCGCGTTCTACGTGCAGTCGGGCGCCGAGTCCACGCCCGGGCTGCAGGAGATCGAGGAGCAGCTCGCCCCCGAGCTCGCGGCGCACGCCGACGCGATCTGGCTCGACGCGCGGCTGCACGCGCGCGTCGAGGCGCTCGCGGCCCGGCTCGAGGCCGACGGCACGGCGCTCGAGCCCGACACGGCCTGGCTGCTGGACCGCACGCGCCGCCGGTTCGCGCGCGCCGGGGTCGGCCTGCCGGAGGCCGAGCAGGAGCGGCTGCGTGCCATCAACACCGAGATCACGTCGCTCGACGCGGCGTTCGGGCGCCTGCTGCTCGCGGGTGCCAACGCCGCGGCGGTGCTCGTGACGGACGAGGCCGAGCTCGACGGGCTCCCGCAGGACGCGCGCGACGCCGCGGCGCAAGCCGCGACCGCACGCGGCCACGAGGGCGCGTGGCTGCTCGAGCTGCAGCTCCCCACGCAGCAGTCGGTGCTGTCGTCGCTGCGCGACCGCGGCCTGCGCGAGCGCGTCATGACCGCGTCGCTCACGCGCGGCGCGGGCGGCGAGCACGACACGCGCGCGACGCTCCTGGGACTCGTGCGGCTGCGCGCCGAGCGTGCGCGCCTGCTGGGCTTCGAGCACCACGCCGCCTACGTCGCGGCCGACGCGACGGCCGGCTCGTCCGACGCGGTCGCGCAGATGCTCGCGCGGCTCGCGCCCGCGGCCGTCGCGAACGCGCGCGCCGAGGGCGCCGAGCTCGAGGCCGCGCTGCGGGCCGACCACCCGGGCGCGACGCTCGAGCCCTGGGACTGGGCGTACTACGCCGAGCGCGTCCGGCAGGAGCGCCGCTCGCTCGACGAGTCGGCGCTGCGGCCGTACCTCGAGCTCGAGCACGTCATCGCCGACGGCGTGTTCCACGCCGCGAACCTGCTGTACGGGCTGACGTTCTCCGAGCGGCACGACCTCGTCGGGTACCACCCCGACGTGCGCGTGTTCGAGGTGTTCGACGCCGACGGCAGCGGCCTCGGCCTCTTCCTCGGCGACTGGTGGACGCGCCCCGCCAAGCGCGGCGGCGCGTGGATGAACTCGTTCGTCGAGCAGTCCACGCTGCTGGGCGACGCGCCGGTCGTCGTCAACAACCTCAACGTGCCGAAGCCGCCGCCGGGCCAGCCGACGCTGCTCACGTGGGACGAGGTCATCACGGTGTTCCACGAGTTCGGGCACGCGCTGCACGGGCTGCTGTCGCACGTGCGGTACCCGTCGCAGTCGGGCACGAACGTGCCGCGGGACTTCGTGGAGTACCCGTCGCAGGTCAACGAGATGTGGGCGTGGGACCCGCAGGTGCTGCGGTCGTTCGCGGTGCACCACGAGACCGGTGAGCCGATGCCGGAGGAGTGGGTCGAGACGCTGCTCGCGGCCCGGCAGGACGGTGAGGGCTTCGCGACGACCGAGTACCTGGCCGCGGCGCTGCTCGACCAGGCGTGGTACCGCCTGACGCCCGAGCAGGTGCCGACCGACGTCGACGACGTCGAGCCGTTCGAGGCGGCCGCGCTCGACACCGTCGGGCTCGCGTACCCGCCGGTGCCCCCGCGGTACCGCACGACGTACTTCAACCACATCTTCGGCTCGGGCTACTCGGCCGGGTACTACGCGTACATCTGGTCCGAGGTGCTCGACGCCGACACGGTCGAGTGGTTTGCCGAGAACGGCGGCCTGCGCCGCGAGAACGGCGACACGTTCCGCACCCGGCTGCTCGCGCGCGGCGGGTCGATCGACCCGCTGCGGTCGTTCGCCGACCTGCGGGGCCGCGCGCCCGACATCGCGCCGCTGCTCGCGCGCCGCGGACTGACGGGGGCGTCGGCGTGAGCGCCGCGCCGGGGGCCGTGCCCACCGCCGCGGACGAGGTCGTCGACCTGTGCCGCGAGCTCATCCGCTTCGACACCACCAACCCGGGCGACGGCACGGGTCCGGGCGAACGCGCTGCCGCCGAGTACGTGGTCGGGCTGCTGCAGGACGTCGGCCTCGAGCCCGAGCTGTTCGAGAGCGCGCCGGGGCGCGCGAACGTGGTCGTGCGCCTCGAGGGCGCCGACGCGTCCCGCCCCGCGCTGGTCGTCCACGGGCACCTCGACGTCGTGCCCGCGCACGCGCCGGACTGGTCGGTCGACCCGTTCGCGGGCGAGCTGCGCGACGGCCTGGTGTGGGGCCGCGGCGCGGTCGACATGAAGGACATGGACGCGATGGTCCTGGCCGTCGTGCGGCAGATGGTCCGCGAGGGGCGCAAGCCCGCGCGCGACGTCGTGCTCGCGATGTTCGCCGACGAGGAGGCCGGCGGCCGGTACGGCGCGCACTGGGCGGTCGAGCACCGGCCCGAGCTGTTCGCGGGCGCGACCGAGGCCGTCAGCGAGGTCGGCGGGTTCTCGGTCGACGTCGCCGGGCGGCGCGTCTACCTGCTGCAGACCGCCGAGAAGGGCCTGGCGTGGCTGCGCCTCGTCGCGCAGGGGCGTGCGGGCCACGGCAGCCAGGTCAACACCGACAACGCCGTGACGCACCTCGCCGCGGCCGTCGCGCGCATCGGCGAGCACGCGTGGCCGCTCGAGCTCACGCCGACCGTGCGCGCGCTGCTCGAGGGCGTCGCGGACCTCACGGGCCTGCCGTTCGACCCCGAGGACCCCGAGGGCGTCGACGCGCTCGTCGACGCCCTCGGGCCGGCGTCGCGCTTCGTCGGCGCCACGCTGCGGCACACCACCAACCCGACGCGCCTCGCGGCCGGGTACAAGGAGAACGTCATCCCCGGCGGCGCGACCGCGTCGATCGACGGCCGGTTCCTGCCCGGGCGCTCCGAGGAGTTCGACGCGACCCTCGCGACGCTGCTCGGCCCGCACGTGCGCGCCGAGGACATCGTCCGCGACACCGGGCTCGAGGTGCCCTTCGAGGGCGCGCTCGTCGACGCGATGGTCGCGGCCGTCGTCGCGGAGGACCCGGGCGCCACGGTGCTGCCGTACATGCTCTCGGGCGGCACGGACAACAAGTCGTTGTCCCGCCTGGGCATCACCGGCTACGGGTTCGCGCCGCTGCGCCTGCCCGCCGACCTCGACTTCGCGGGCATGTTCCATGGCGTCGACGAGCGCGTCCCGGCCGACGCGCTCGTGTTCGGCACGCGCGTGCTGGACCGGCTGCTCGCGACCTGCTGAGCCGGCCCAGACCATTCCGCGGGCATCAATGCTCAGGGCGCGGATGTTGCCGCCGAGCAGCCCCTCGGCACTGCCATAGGCATGGCGCAGGCTGCCGTCGGGCGCCAGGCGGAAGATGCCGTCGGCAAAGGTGCCCACCCAGATATCGCCGTCCGGGCCCTGGGCCAGGCTCAGTACCGAGGGCGGCTTGCCGGCGCTGTTGCGCAGCCGCACCGGCACGAAGCGGCCGTCGTCCAACTGCCGGTCCAGGCCACTGGCGCTGCCCACCCACAGCCGCCGGTCGCGGTCCTCCAGCACCGCGCGCACGTAATCGCCGCTGAGCCCATCCAGCGTTCCATAGCTGGTGAACAGGGTCTCGCGCAGT
>JAEYNO010000177.1 GCA_023412515.1 Actinomycetes bacterium | reverse complement strand
CGCAGCCCCTGGCCCGCGAGCGCGAGCGCCGCGTCGTCGGTGCCGCGCAGGCGCGCCGCGACGAGCGACGACGCGAGCTGCGGCACGTGGGACACGGCCGCGACCGCGGCGTCGTGCTCGCCGGCCTCCATGACGACCGGCACCGCACCCAGGTCCACCGCGAGGTGCCGCACGGCGAGCAGCGCGTCGTCGCGCGACGTCCCCGAGTCGGTGATGACCCACGGCCGCCCTACGAACAGGCCGGGCACGGCCGCCGACGGGCCCGAGCGCTCGCGCCCCGCCATGGGGTGCGAGCCGACGTAGCGCGACAGGTCGGCGCCCGAGGCACGCAGCTCGGCGAGCACGTACCCCTTGACGCTCGCGACGTCCGTGACGACGGCGTCGGGGTGGGCCGCGAGCGCGGCCCGCACGGCGTCGGCCGTCACGTCGGGCGGTGCGGCGACCACGACGAGCGCGGGCGCGGCCGACCCCGGGCCGACGGGCGTGCCCGCGCCGACGTCGCGCGCGAGCGCGAGGGCGGTGCGCGACGGGTCCTCGAGCTGCACGTCGACGCCGTGCTGCGTCAGCGCGAGCCCCACGGACGCGCCCAGCAACCCCGTGCCGACGATGCGCACGGGGCCGACCGTGGCGATGCTCACATGCCCACCGAGGTCATGAGGGAGCCCAGCTCGGTCTTCGACAGCACGCGCGTGCGCCCGGGGCGCAGGTCGCCCAGGCGGATCGGGCCGATGCGCGTGCGCACGAGCTTCGTCACGGGGTGCCCGACCTCGTCCATGAGCCGGCGCACGACGCGGTTGCGTCCCTCGTGCAGCACGACCTCGACGAGGCTCGCGTGGCTCGCGACCTGCACGACCTTGAAGTCGTCGACCTTCACCGTGCCGTCCTCGAGCTCGACGCCCTGCTTGAGGCGCGTGCCGAGGGACTCCTTGACGCGGCCCTGCACCTCGACGAGGTACGTCTTGGCGACGCCGTGCGAGGGGTGCGCGAGCCGGTGCGCGAGGTCGCCGTCGTTGGTCAGCAGGATGAGGCCCTCGGAGTCGGCGTCGAGCCGGCCGACGTGGAACAGCCGCTCCTCGCGGTTCGCGACGAACTGCGCGAGCGCGGGCCGACCCTCGGGGTCGTGCATGGTCGACACGACGCCCTTGGGCTTGTTCAGCGCGATCGTGATGAGCGAGGCGTCGAGCTGCACGCGCATGCCGTCGACGTGGATCACGGCGCGCTTCGGGTCGACGCGCACGCCGAGCTCCACCACGAGCTGCCCGTCGACCGTCACGCGGCCGTTCGCGATGAGCTCCTCGCACGCGCGCCGCGAGCCGAGGCCCGCGGTCGCGAGGACCTTCTGCAGGCGCACGCCCTCGGGGTCGTGGACGTCCACCGGCTCGGCCGCCGGTGCGGGCCGGCGCTGGGGGCGCCGCGCGCCGCCGGTCCCGCCGCCCGTCGTGCCGCGACCGCGTCCCGGACGCCCGGCTCCTGCCGCGCGCCCACCTCCGCGGTGCCCGCGCGCGTTCGTGCCGCTCATCGTCCGTCCTCCCGTCCGTCGGTCGTGTCGACGCCCTCCAGCGTCTCGATGTCCGGCAGGTAGGGCGCCAGCGGGGGCAGCTCGTCGAGGGTCGACAGGCCGATCCGCTCCAGGAAGTATCCCGTGGTCCCGTACAGCACCGCACCAGTGACCGCGTCCTGACCCACCTCGGCCACGAGGCCGCGCGTCGTGAGCGTGCGCATGACGCCGTCGACGTTGACCCCGCGGACCGCGGAGACCTGCCCGCGGCTCACGGGCTGCCGGTAGGCGACGACCGCGAGCGTCTCGAGCGCGGCCTGCGTGAGGCGCGCCGTCTGGCCGTCGACGACGAACCGCCCGACGACGTCGCCGTACGCCGGGTCCGAGTAGATGCGCCAGCCCTCGCCCGCCTGCCGCAGCTCGAAGCCGCGCGGCCGGCCGCCGTGCTCGCCGCGGTACTCGGCCGCGAGCTCGGCCAGCAGCTCGTCGACGCGCGCGGTCGGCAGCGCGAGCGCGGTCGCGAGCCGCACGGCCGGGATCGGCTCGTCGGCGACCATGAGCACGGCCTCGAGCGCGGCGAGCGCCCCGCCGGGCAGCGTCTCGACGTCCAGCAGGGCGTCGTCGGTCACCGCGTCGGAGGCCGCTCCCCGGGCGGCGTCCTGCGTCTGGCGCGTCTGCTCGGTCACGTCCCTGCCTCCTCGTCGCCACCGGCGCCCACCGCGACGGGTGCCTGCACGGGCACGTCGGCCGGCACCTCGCCGGCCTCGCGGTCGAAGTCGTCGGACACGGTCACCTCGCCGTCCTCGCTGCCGGTCCACCGCACGGTCAGCTCGCCGAGCGGCACCACCTGGTCGAACGCGACCGCGCCCTCGCGGAACAGCTCGAGCAGGGCGAGGAACCGCACGACCACGACGACGGGCTCGCCCGCGTCGGCGGTCAGCGCCCGGAACGTGCTCGCACCGTGCTGCCGCAGCCGGTCGACCAGCACGGCGGCCTGCTCGCGCACGCTCACGACGGGCGCGTGCAGGTGGCTGAGGTCGACGCGTGGCGGCGGCGGCTTGGGTGCGAGCGCACGCGCCGCGAGCTCGGCGAGCCGCTGCGGGCCGATCTGGAACACCAGCTCGGGCAGCAACGCCGCCTGGTGCGGCTCGAGCTCGACGGCGCGCGCGAAGCGCCGCGACCCCACCTCGAGCGCACGGCCGAGGTCGGCCGCGACCTGCTTGTACGCGCGGTACTGCAGGAGCCGCGCGAACAGCAGGTCGCGCGCCTCGAGCAGCTCGAGGTCCTCGGCGTCCTCGACCTCGGCCGACGGCAGCAGGCGGGCGGCCTTGAGGTCGAGCAGCGTCGCGGCGACCACGAGGAACTCGCTCGCCTGCGACAGGTCCCAGTCGCGGCCACCCTCGGCCGCGGCGCGCTCGGCCGCGCGGATGTGCGCGATGAACTCGTCGGTCACCTTCGACAGCGCGACCTCGGTGATGTCGAGCTTGTGCTTGGCGATCAGGCCCAGCAGCAGGTCGAACGGTCCGCTGAAGACGTCGAGGTGCACCTCGAAGCCGGTGGACCCGGCCGGGGCGTGCTCCTGCGGGGCGCTGTCGGCCGACGCGCCGTCAGGCGGCGTCGCCACGCGCCACGAGCTCGCGTGCGAGCTGGCGGTAGGCCTCGGCACCGGCGTGCGTCGGCGCGTACTGGGTGATGGGCTCGGCCGCGACGGTCGCGTCGGGGAACTTCACGGTGCGGCCGATGACGGTGTGCAGGAGCGTGTCGCCGAACGCCTCGTGCACGCGCGCGACGACCTCGCGGGCGTGCAGCGTGCGGGAGTCGAACATGGTCGCGAGGATCCCGTCGACCTCGAGGCGCGGGTTGAGCCGGTCGCGGACCTTCTCGATCGTCTCGACCAGCAGCGCGACGCCGCGCAGCGCGAAGAACTCGCACTCGAGCGGGATGAGCACGCCGTGCGCGGCGGTGAGCGCGTTGACCGTGAGCAGCCCCAGCGACGGCTGGCAGTCGACGAGCACGACGTCGTAGTCGTCGAGCACGGGGCGCAGCACGCGCGAGAGCACGGACTCGCGTGCGACCTCGCCCACGAGCTGCACCTCGGCGGCCGAGAGGTCGATGTTGGCGGGCAGCAGGTCCAGCCCGGGGATCGCGGTCTCGCGGATCACCTCGTGGATGTCGGCGTCGCGCTCCATGAGCAGGTTGTAGACCGTGCGGTCGAGCTCGTGCGGGCTGATGCCGAGGCCGACCGAGGCCGCACCCTGCGGGTCGAAGTCGACGATGAGCACGCGCCGGCCGTACTCGGCGAGCGCGGCGGCGAGGTTGATGGTCGTCGTCGTCTTGCCGACGCCGCCCTTCTGGTTGCACATCGCGATCACCCGCGCAGGCCCGTGCGAGGGCAGCGCCGCGGGCACCGGGAACCTGGGCAGCACGCGGCCCACCGCGTCGAGCGGCTGCTCGGTCGTCTCCTGCGTCATCGGCTCACCATCTGCTTCCCGCCTCGCCCTCCCGGGCCCACCACGCGGCACAACCTACCCGAGCGGCGCGCCGTCACGACCACGACAGACCGGGCACGCCGCGATCCGCCTCAGCGCGCACGCGGGTGGCTCGCGGCGTACACCTCGCGCAGCGTGTCGGGCGTCACCATCGTGTAGATCTGCGTCGTCGTCACCGACGCGTGGCCGAGCAGCTCCTGGACCACGCGCACGTCCGCGCCGCCGGCCAGCAGGTGCGTCGCGAACGAGTGCCGCAGCGTGTGCGGCGACACGTGCGCGGTGTCGAGCCCGGCCCGCTCGGCGGCCGTGCGCAGCACCGCCCACGCCGACTGCCGGCTCAGGCGCGCGCCCCGCGTGTTGAGGAACACGGCGGCGTTGCCGCGCCCCGAGGCCGCGAGCGCGGGACGTCCGCGCACGAGGTACGCCTCGACCGCCTCGGCCGCGAACGACCCCACGGGCACGATGCGTTCCTTGCGCCCCTTGCCGAGCAGCCGCACGGCCGACCGGCCGGCCGTGAGGTCGAGGTCGTCGACGTCGACGCCCACGGCCTCCGAGATGCGGGCCCCGGTCGAGTACACGAGCTCGAGCAGCGCGCGGTCGCGCAGCGGCACCGGGCCGTCGCCGAGCCCCGCGGCGTCGATGAGGCGCCCGACGTCCTCGACCGAGATGGCCTTGGGCAGCCGGCGCGGCTGCGCGGGCGGGCGCACGTCGGCCGCGGCGTCGGTGGGCGCGAGGCCGTCGAGCGCGAGGAACCGGTGCCAGCCGCGCACCGCGACCACCGAGCGCGCCGACGACGACGCCGAGAGCACGGCCCGCCCGTCGGACCCGGTGCGCAGCACGAGCAGGTAGTCCTCGACGTCGCGCTCGGTGATCTGGGACGGGTCGTCGCGGCCGAGCGCGTGCAGGTGCGCGACGTAGCGCGTGAGGTCGCGCCGGTAGGCGGACAGCGTGTGCGTCGCGAGCCCGCGCTCGACCGACAGGTGCGCGAGGTAGCCCTCGAGCGCGGACGTCAGACGGTCGGGCACCGGCGCGTCACAGCGGCAGGAACACGTCCACCGCGATCGCGACGGACAGCAGCGTGAGGTAGGTGATCGACGCGTGGAACACGCTCATCGCGCGCAGCGGCCCGCGCTGCGCGTCGTTGGCGCGGCGCAGCAGCCCGATGCACGACCACAGGAACCACGCGCCGAGCACGCCCGCGACGACGCCGTAGACCCAGGTCATGCCGGCGACGGGCACGAGCAGCAGCGAGCACGCGATCATCGCGAGCGTGTACGCGATCATCTCGCGCGCGACCTTGGTGTCGGCGGCGACGACGGGCAGCATCGGGACGCCGGCCGCCGCGTAGTCGCGGCGGAACTTCATCGACAGCGGCCAGTAGTGCGGCGGGGTCCAGAAGAACACGACGCCGAACAGCAGGACCGCCGCCCACGAGACGCCGCCGGTCACGGCCGACCAGCCGATGACGACGGGCATGCACCCCGCGGCGCCGCCCCACACGATGTTCTGCGGCGTGCGGCGCTTGAGGATCATCGTGTAGCCGACGACGTAGATGAGGATCGCCGACCCGGTGAACATCGCCGACGCCGGGTTGACCGCGAACCACAGCCACGTGAGCGAGACGGCGCCCAGCACGAGCCCGAACACGAGCGCGGCGCGCGGCGTCACGCGGCCCGTGATGATCGGGCGGCGGCGCGTGCGGTTCATGACGCGGTCGATGTCGCGGTCGAGGTACTGGTTGAGCGTGTTCGCCGCACCCGCGGCGCCCGCGCCGCCGACGAGCGTCGCGACGACGAGCCCGAGCGGCGGGAAGCCCTGCGCCGCGAGGAACATCGTCGGGATCGTCGTGATGAGCAGCAGCTCGATGACGCGCGGCTTGGTCAAAGCGACGTACGCGCCCACCGTGCCGAGCACGCGCCGCAGACCCCCGGCCTCGCGCTCCCCCGGCGTCGCGACCTCGTCGTGCGCGGCGCCGGCCGTCGCGTCGGGGGCGACGTCGGGGCGGCTCGCGTCGGGCGGCGACGGGGTGGAGAGGCGCACGTGCTTCGTGCTCCGTTCAGGAGGTCGGACGAGTCCGCCCGGGGGCGTCGTCGGTCCGCACGGCGGCGTCGCGACGAGGGCGGTGGGACCGAGGTCCCGCCCGCCATGCTACGCATGGTGCCGTCCCAGCGGGCGTCCCCGGCGTGCCCCGCGGCCCGGCGGGGACGTGAGATCGGTCGCACCGCCGCGTGATCAGGCCCGTCGCCGCGCTCCCACACCGGATGGCAAGCGATTGCCTCGCCGATGGGACGAGTGCGCGCGGTCCCACCACCGCGCTATAGGCTCGACGAGGCAGAGGTCCCGTCCGACGGCGTGACGGGGATCCGCCGGGCGCGTCGCTCCCCGCGGCCGACGCCCGACGCTCGGAACGACGCCCCGCGCGTGCGGGACGGGAATGAGGTGCGGTGAACGCGAAGGCTCCCCTGGCCACGACGGTCGGCTGGTCCGACCTCGACGTGCGGGCGGTCGACACCGTCCGCGTGCTCGCGGCGGACGCGGTCGAGAAGGTCGGCAACGGCCACCCGGGCACGGCGATCAGCCTCGCCCCCGCGGCCTACCTGCTCTACCAGAACGTCATGCGGCACGACCCGACCGACCCGCACTGGCTCGGCCGCGACCGGTTCGTCCTCTCGGCGGGGCACTCGAGCCTCACGCAGTACATCCAGCTCTACCTGGCCGGGTTCGGCCTGGAGCTCGAGGACCTCGAGGCGCTGCGCACGTGGGGCTCCAAGACCCCCGGCCACCCGGAGTACCGCCACACGGCGGGCGTCGAGATCACGACCGGCCCGCTGGGCCAGGGCCTCGCGTCCTCGGTCGGCTTCGCGATGGCGGCCCGCCGCGAGCGCGGTCTGCTCGACCCCGAGGCGGCACCCGGCGAGAGCCCGTTCGACCACTTCGTGTACGTCATCGCCTCGGACGGCGACCTGCAGGAGGGCGTGACGAGCGAGGCGTCGTCGATCGCGGGCACGCAGGAACTCGGCAACCTCGTGGTGCTGTGGGACGACAACCACATCTCGATCGAGGGCGACACGCAGATCGCGTTCACCGAGGACGTCCTGAAGCGCTACGAGTCGTACGGCTGGCACGTGCAGTACGTCGACTGGACCGCCGGCGGCGAGTACCGCGAGGACGTCGACGCGCTGCACGCGGCGATCGAGGCCGCCAAGGCGGTCACCGACAAGCCGTCGTTCATCGGCCTGCGCACGCTCATCGCGTGGCCCACGCCCGGCAAGACCGACGACCACTCGTCGCACGGCTCCAAGCTCGGCGGCGAGGCGATCAAGGGCCTCAAGGAGGTCCTCGGCTTCGACCCCGAGAAGAGCTTCGACGTCGCGCCCGAGGTCGTCGCGCACACCCGGTCGCTCGCCGACCGCGCCGCGACGCAGCGCGCCGCGTGGCAGGAGAAGTTCGACGCGTGGGCCGCGGCGAACCCCGAGCGCAAGGCGCTGCTCGACCGTCTCGTCGCGGGCGAGCTGCCCGACGGCTGGGCCGACGCGCTGCCCGTGTTCCCCGCCGGCAAGGCGGTCGCGACCCGCGCCGCGTCGGGCGAGGTCCTCTCGGCGCTCGCGCCCGTGCTGCCCGAGCTGTGGGGCGGCTCGGCCGACCTCGCGGGCTCGAACAACACGACGATGAAGGGCGAGCCGTCGTTCCTGCCGGCGCACCGCTCGTCGCACGAGTTCGCGGGCGACCAGTACGGCCGCACGCTGCACTTCGGCATCCGCGAGCACGCGATGGGCTCGATCCTGTCGGGCATCCGCCTGCACGGCCTCACGCGGCCCTACGGCGGCACGTTCTTCACGTTCTCGGACTACATGCGCGGCGCCGTGCGGCTCGCGGCCCTCATGGGCGTGAACGCGACGTACGTGTGGACGCACGACTCGATCGGCCTCGGCGAGGACGGCCCGACCCACCAGCCGGTCGAGCACCTCACCGCCGTGCGCGCGATCCCCGGCCTCGCGGTCGTCCGCCCCGCGGACGCCAACGAGACCGCCCACGCGTGGAAGGCCACGCTCGAGCGCTCCGACGGCCCCGTCGCCCTGGTCCTCACGCGGCAGAACGTCCCGACGTTCCCGCGCGGCGAGGACGGCTGGGGCACGGCCGACGGCGTCGCGAAGGGCGCGTACGTGCTGCGCGACGCGTCGACGGGCACGCCCGACGTCGTGCTGATCGCCACCGGCTCCGAGGTCCAGCTCGCCGTCGAGGCGCGCGAGACCCTCGAGGCCGCCGGCGTCCCGACGCGCGTCGTGTCGGCGCCGTGCCTCGAGTGGTTCGCCGAGCAGGACGAGGCGTACCGCGAGTCGGTGCTGCCGTCCTCGGTCCGCGCGCGCGTGTCGGTCGAGGCCGGCATCGCGATGTCGTGGGACAAGATCGTGGGCGACGCGGGCCGGTCGGTCTCGCTCGAGCACTACGGTGCGTCGGCGGACTACCAGACGCTGTACCGCGAGTTCGGGATCACCGCCGAGGCCGTCGTGGCCGCGGCGCACGAGTCGATCGCGGCGGCGCGTGGGGCGCACGCCCCGGCCGACTCGGCCGCGACGCCCACGCAGTCCGGCACGGGCGACCTGCCCGCCTGACGCACCACGCGGCGGGGCCGGCTCCAGCACCGGCCCCGC
>JAEYNO010000069.1 GCA_023412515.1 Actinomycetes bacterium | reverse complement strand
GGACCTCACGCCGCCGGCGGACCCCGCGCAGCAGCCCGTGCCGACGCCCGAGGCGACCCCGGCGCCGGAGCCCGACGCCACGCCGCCCGGTGCGCAGCCGGCGACGCCCGCGCCACCCCCCGAGGAGGTGGGTGCGGTCTCCGCCTACGGCGACTCGGTGATGCTGGGCGCCGCGGCCGAGCTCGCGGCGCACGGGGTGCCCGCCGACGCCGCGGTCTCGCGCCAGATGGCGACGATGACCGACCTCGTCCTGGACGCCGCGGCCGCGGGCACGCTCGGGCACACGGTCGTGGTGCACGGCGGCACCAACGGGCCGGTGGCCGAGGACGACCTGCGGCGGCTGCTCGACGGCACGAAGGACCGACGCGTCTTCGTCGTGAACGTGCGGGTGCCACGCCCCTGGGAGCAGTACGACAACGAGCTGTTCGCACGCGTGGTCGCGGAGTACCCGCACGCGCACCTGCTGGACTGGAAGGCGCAGGGCGACGCGCACCCCGAGTGGTTCTACGACGACGGGATCCACCTGCGCGAGAACGGCGGGCGGCAGGGCTACGCGGACTGGCTGTGGCAGGAGATCCAGCCGCGCGGATGAGACGCGTTGTGCCCGCGAGACGGCTGCCGCTAGAGTCTGTCTGAAACGTGGTCACCGAGTCTCACGAAGTGAGACAGCCTCGGGGCCGCACGACGACGACGGGAGGCCCGCGATGACCCTCGCCCGCCCCGTCGTCGCCTCGCTGATGTGCCGCTGTTGCCCGTGCTGCGCCATGCAGCCCCGCACCGGCCCCCGCTGACCTCTCAGCACGCCGACCCGCTCCCGGGTCGCCCCGCCGGTGCCCGCCCTCCGTGGCCGTCCGGCACCCCGGCCGGACGTCCACGCCCGAACCCCACGGACGTCCCCCCATGAGCCCCACCACCACGACCGGCACGACGGCCCGGCGCGGCGCGCACGCCGTCACGCTCGACGCCGTGCGCCGCACGTTCGCCACGCCCGCCGGCACGCGCACGGTGCTGCACGGCCTCGACGTCGAGCTGCGCGCCGGTGAGATCGTCGCGCTCGTCGGGCCCTCGGGCTGCGGCAAGTCGACGCTGCTGCGCCAGGTCAGCGGCCTCGACACCCCCGACTCGGGGCGCATCCTGCTCGACGGCACCCCCGTCACGGGCGTCGACCGCCGCACGGCCGTCGCGTTCCAGGAGCCGCGCCTGCTGCCCTGGCGCAGCCTGACCGGGAACGTCGCGCTCGGGCTCCCCCGCGGCACGCCGAAGGACGCCGGCCGCGAGCGCGTGGCCGAGCTGCTGCGGCTCGTGGGCCTCGAGGAGTCCGCCGGCCTGCGCCCGCGGCAGGTGTCGGGCGGCATGGCGCAGCGCGCGTCGCTGGCCCGGGCCCTCGCCCGCAACCCCGGCGTCCTGCTGCTCGACGAGCCGTTCGGCGCGCTCGACGCGCTCACCCGGCTGCGCATGCAGGACCTGCTGCTCGACGTGCACGCGGCCGAGCCCACGACCGTGCTGCTCGTGACGCACGACGTCGAGGAGGCCCTCTACCTGGCCGACCGCGTGCTGCTGCTGCGCAACCTCGCGCGCTGCCCCGAGGGCACGGCGAGCGTCGCGCGCGTCATCGACGTGCCGGGCGCGCGCCCGCGCGACCGCGCCGACCAGCAGCTCGCCGAGCTGCGCGCCGAGCTCCTCGAGGGCCTCGGCGTCGCGACGCACCACGTGGCACCCGGCGACCCGGACGCGCACCACTCGATCTGACCGGCGCCCCGTCCCTCGTCCCCACCCGCACCACCCCACCGCACCACCCCTCCGCCACACCCACCCGGCCGGACCCCGGCCCCGCTCCCCCGAGATGAGAACCGACGATGAGCATCCGCACCGCCGTCTCCGCCACCGCGCTGGCCCTCGCGACCGCCCTGGCGCTGACCGGCTGCGTCGCCGGTGAGGGCACCGCCCCCGCCGCCGCGGGCACGCCCGCCGAGGGCAGCGCCTGGAGCACCGACACGCTCGACATCGACTTCGCGACGTACAACCCGCTGAGCCTGGTCATCAAGGACCAGGGCTGGCTCGAGGAGACGTTCGGCGACGACGTCACCGTGAACTGGGTGCAGTCGGCGGGGTCGAACAAGGCGAACGAGGCGCTGCGCGCCGGCGCGGTCGACGTCGGCTCGACCGCGGGCTCGGCGGCGCTCCTCGCGCGCTCCAACGGCTCGCCGATCCGCACGATCGACATCTACTCCCAGCCCGAGTGGGCGGCGATCGTCGTGCCCGCCGACTCCGACATCACGTCGGTCGCGGACCTGGCCGGGAAGTCGGTGGCCGCCACCAAGGGCACCGACCCGTACTTCTTCCTGCTGCAGTCCCTCGAGGCGGCCGGCGTGCCGCTCGACCAGGTCGAGGTGCAGAACCTCCAGCACGCCGACGGTCGCACCGCGCTCGAGCAGGGGTCGGTCGCCGCGTGGTCGGGCCTCGACCCGATCATGGCCGCGAGCGAGGCCGAGTCGGGCACGCGGCTGCTCTACCGCAACATCGACTTCAACACCTACGGGTTCCTCAACGCGACGCAGGACTTCCTCGACGCGAGCCCCGACGTCGCGCAGGTCGTCGTCGACGCGTACGAGAAGGCGCGCGCGTGGGCGCAGGAGAACCCCGAGAAGGTCGTCGAGATCCTCGCCGAGGTCGCCGGCATCGACCCGGCCGTGGCGGAGAAGGTGATCGTCGAGCGCACGAACCTCGCGATCGACCCCGTGCCGGGCGACGCGCAGCGCCGGGTCCTCGAGGTCGTCGGGCCGATCTTCGTCGAGTCGGGTGACGTCGCCGACCAGAAGACGATCGACACCGCGCTCGACGAGCTGTTCGAGCCGACGTTCGCCGAGAAGGCCGACCCCGCGAACGTCGCGGACTGACGCCCACCCCGGCGCCCGCCCGGCACGCCCGGGCGGGCGCCACCCTCCGTACCGCTCCTCGTCCCCCAGGAGACCCCCATGTCCGACGCACCGACCGACGCCCCGGTCCTCGTGACCGTCCCCGGCACGCCGGGCACCGGGCCCGTCACCGACGCGTCCGGCCACCCGCACCGCGCGCTGAACCCCCACGACCGCGGGCCCGCGCGCGCCGCGTCGTCGGGGTTCTGGTCGCGGCGCACCACGCGCGTGGTCGGCGGTGCGCTGCTGCCCGCGCTGCTGCTCGCGGCGTGGCAGCACGTGACGACCGCCGGGCTCGTCGCGCCGTACCAGCTGCCGAGCCCGGCGTCGGTGTGGGCGGCGGCGGTCGACCTGCTGCACCGCGGCGAGCTCGGCACGCACGTCGCCATCTCGGTGCAGCGCGTCGTGATCGGGTTCGCGGTGGGTGCGCTCGTCGCGCTCGTCATCGCCGCGCTCGTGGGCCTGTCGCGCGCGGGCGACGTGCTGCTCGCCCCGACGCTCGCCGCGCTGCGCGCCGTGCCGTCCCTCGCGTGGGTCCCGCTGCTCATCCTCTGGATGAAGATCGGCGAGGACTCGAAGGTCACGCTCATCGCGATCGGGGCCTTCTTCCCGGTCTACACGACGGTCGCGGCGGCCCTGCGCCACGTCGACCCGCACCTCGTCGAGGCGGGGCGCGCGTTCGGCCTGCGCGGCGCGGGCCTGTTCCGCTCGGTGCAGCTGCCCGCGGTGCTGCCCTCGGTGATGTCCGGCCTGCGGCTCGGGCTCGCGCAGGCGTGGCTCTTCCTCGTCGCGGCCGAGCTCATCGCGTCCTCGATGGGTCTGGGGTTCCTGCTCACCGACTCGCAGAACAACGGGCGCGTCGACCGGATCCTGCTGGCCATCGTGCTGCTCGCGGTCATCGGCAAGCTCACCGACTCGGTGCTCGCCGTCGCCGAGAAGCAGCTGCTGCGGAGGTTCGCGTGACCACGTTGACCGCGCTGCAGACCGAGACGCGCACCTACCCCGCACCGGCCGACCTCGCGGCGACGTCGAACGTGCGACCCGAGGACTGGGCCCGCGCCGAGGCCGACCCGGTCGCGTTCTGGGAGGAGGCCGCGCGGCGCCTGCGCTGGGACGAGCCGTGGCGCACCGCGCACACGTGGTCGCCGCCCGTGCCCGTGCCCGGAGGTGCGGAGGACGAGCTCACGGTCCCGGAGGCACGCTGGTTCGTCGGCGGGCGCCTCAACGTGGCCGTCAACTGCGTCGACCGGCACGTCGAGGAGGGCCGCGGCGACAAGGTCGCGCTGCACGTCGAGGGCGAGCGCGGCGACCGCCGCTCGATCACCTACGCGCAGCTGCAGCGCGAGGTCGCACAGGCCGCGCACGCGCTCACCGAGCTCGGCGTCGGCCCCGGCGACCGCGTCGTGGTGTACCTGCCCGTCATCGCCGAGACCGTCGTCGTGACGCTCGCGATCGCGCGGATCGGCGCGGTGCACTCGCTCGTGTTCGGCGGGTTCTCGGCCGAGGCCGTGCGGTTCCGGGTGCAGGACACCGAGGCGAAGGTGCTCGTGACGAGCGACGGGCAGTTCCGCCGCGGCGCCGCCGTCGAGGTGAAGTCGGCGGCCGACGAGGCGGTCGCCGGGCTCGACCACATCGAGCACGTGCTCGTCGTGCGGCGCACGGGCCAGGACGTCGCGTGGACGCCTGGGCGCGACGTCTGGTGGCACGACGTGGTCGACCGCCAGCCCGACGTCCACGAGGCCGCGTCGTTCGACGCCGAGCACCCGCTGTTCGTCATCTACACGTCGGGCACCACGGGGAAGCCGAAGGGGCTGGTCCACACCTCGGGCGGGTACCTCACGCACGCCGCGTGGTCCCACTGGGCCGTGTTCGACGTCAAGGACGACGACGTGCACTGGTGCACCGCCGACCTCGCGTGGGTCACGGCGCACACGTACGAGATCTACGGGCCGCTCGCCAACGGCGTGACGCAGGTGATCTACGAGGGCACGCCGGACGCGCCGCACCGCGAGCGCCACCTCGAGGTCGTCGAGCGCTACGGCGTCACGACCTACTACACGGCGCCGACCCTGATACGCACGTTCATGACGTGGTTCGGCGACGACCTGCCCGGCGGGCACGACCTGTCGAGCATCCGCCTGCTCGGCACGGTCGGCGAGGCGATCAACCCCGAGGCGTGGGTGTGGTTCCGCCGCACGTTCGGCCGCGACGAGGCCCCCGTGGTCGACACGTGGTGGCAGTCGGAGACGGGTGCCGCGATGATCGCGCCCGTCCCCGGGGTCACGACGCTCAAGCCCGGGTCGGCCACGCGCCCGCTGCCCGGCCTCGCGGCGAAGGTCGTCGGCGAGGACGGCGTCGAGGTCGCGCCCGGTCAGGGTGGGTTCCTCGTCGTCACGCGCCCTTGGCCCGGCATGGCGAGGACCGTGTGGCGCGACCCGCAGCGCTACCTCGACGCGTACTGGCGGCGGTTCGCCGGGCACGGCGAGCACGGCGGGTACTTCCTCGCGGGCGACGGCGCGTCGTACGACGAGGACCGGTACGTGTGGCTGCTGGGCCGCATCGACGACGTCATCAACGTCTCGGGCCACCGGCTGTCGACCATCGAGGTCGAGTCGGCGCTCGTCGCGCACCCGGCCGTCGGCGAGGCCGGCGTCGCGGGCGTGAGCGACCCGGTCACGGGTCAGGCCATCGCGGCGTTCGTCGTGCCGAGCGCGCCGCCCGGGCCGGTCGACGACGTCGACGCGTGGCTCGCCGCGACGCACGCGCTGCGCGACGAGCTGCGCGCGCACGTCGCGCACGAGATCGGCCCCGTCGCCCGCCCGCGCCACGTGCTGGTCGTGCCCGAGGTCCCCAAGACCCGCTCGGGCAAGATCATGCGACGCCTGCTCGCGCAGCTCGTCGAGGGCGCGACGCTCGGCGACACGACGTCGCTGCAGAACCCGTGGGCGGTCGAGCAGGTCGGTGCGCTCGTCGCGGCGGACCTGCCGCGGTGAGCCCGCGCCTCCGCGCCCCGCGCGTCGCCCGCACCCCCGTCCCCCACCCGACAGGAGCACCGTGAGCGAGCACCGCTTCGGCTTCCGCACCCGCGCGCTGCACGCCGGCGGCATCCCCGACGCCACCACGGGCGCGCGCGCCGTGCCGATCTACCAGACGACGTCGTTCGTGTTCGACGACACCACGGACGCCGCGAACCTGTTCGCGCTGCAGAAGTACGGCAACATCTACTCGCGCATCGGCAACCCGACCGTCGCGGCGTTCGAGGAGCGCATCGCGTCGCTCGAGGGCGGGATCGGCGCGGTCGCCACCGCGTCCGGCATGGCGGCCGAGTTCCTCGTGTTCGCGGCCCTCGCCGGCGCGGGCGACCACCTCGTCGCCTCGGCGCAGCTGTACGGCGGGACGGTCACGCAGCTCGACGTCACGCTGCGCCGGTTCGGCGTCGAGACGACGTTCGTGCCCGGCACCGACCCGGCCGACTACGCCGCCGCGATCCGACCCGAGACGAAGGCCGTGTACACCGAGGTCGTCGCGAACCCGTCGGGCGAGGTCGCGGACCTCGCCGGGCTCGCCGAGGTCGCGCATGCGGCCGGCGTCCCGCTCGTCGTCGACGCCACGCTGTCGACCCCGTACCTGGTGCGGCCCATCGAGCACGGCGCGGACATCGTCATCCACTCGGCGACCAAGTTCCTCGGCGGGCACGGCACGACGCTCGGCGGCGTCGTCGTCGAGTCGGGACGCTTCGACTGGGGCAACGGCCGGTTCCCCACCATGACCGAGCCGGTCGCGTCCTACGGCGGCGTGCGGTGGTGGGAGAACTTCGGCGAGTACGGGTTCCTCACCAAGCTGCGCTCCGAGCAGCTACGCGACATCGGCCCCGCGCTGTCGCCGCAGTCGGCCTTCCAGCTCCTGCAGGGCGTCGAGACGCTCCCGCAGCGGCTCGACGCGCACCTCGCGAACGCGCGCGTGGTCGCGCGGTGGCTCGAGGCGGACCCGCGCATCGCGCACGTGCTGTGGGCCGGGCTGCCGTCGCACCCGCACCACGAGCGCGCCCGGCGGTACCTGCCGCTGGGGCCCGGGTCGGTGTTCGCGTTCCGCCTCGCCCCCGCGGGCGACGCCCCGGGCCGCGAGGTGGGCCGCCGCTTCATCGAGGCGCTGCAGCTCGCGAGCCACCTCGCCAACGTCGGCGACGCCCGCACGCTCGTGATCCACCCGGGGTCGACGACGCACCAGCAGCTGTCGGCCGAGCAGCTCGAGGCCGCGGGCGTGCCCGAGGACCTCGTGCGCATCAGCGTGGGCATCGAGGACGTCGAGGACATCCTGTGGGACCTGGACCAGGCGCTGACGGCCGCCACGGGCACGACGCGCGAGGGCGCCACCACGACGACGGAGGACCCCCGATGACCGCCCGCACCTGGCAGGGCCCGAGCGCGCCCGAGCGGCTGTCGATCCTGCGCGGCACGCGCTCGATCGCGATCGTCGGGGCGTCGGCGAACCCGGCCCGCGCGTCGTACTTCGTCGCGACGTACCTGCTGTCGAGCTCGCCGTACGACGTGTACTTCGTCAACCCCCGCGCCGACGAGATCCTCGGGCGCCCCGTGTACCCGTCGCTCGCCGCGCTGCCGGTGGTGCCGGACCTGGTCGACGTGTTCCGCCGCCTGGACGACCTGCCGACGGTCCTCGACGAGACCGTCGCGGTCGGTGCCCGCACGCTGTGGCTGCAGCTCGGCTCGTGGCACGAGGACGTCGCACGCCGTGGCGAGGCCGCCGGGCTGCACGTCGTCATGGACCGCTGCGTGAAGATCGAGCACGCGCGGTTCCACGGTGGCCTGCACCTCGCGGGGTTCGACACGGGCGTCATCTCCTCGCGCCGCGCGCTCGGCTGAGCCGGCCACGGACGTCGAGCAACCTCGGTTGACGACGGCATGACGAGCAACCTAGGTTGCTCGTCATGCCGTCGCCGGAGGTTGCCGCCGCCGCCGACCTCACGCAGCCGCTGACGGGCCTGCGGGCGGTGGCATCGCTGCGCCTGCTCGCCGACTCGCTCGAGCTCCGCCAGGTCGAGGCCGCACTGCGCGCCGGCCACTCCTGGACGCAGATCGCGAACGCGCTCGGCGTGACGCGCCAGGCCGTGCACAAGAAGTACGCGAAGCGCATCGACCCGAGCATCGACCTGCCGAGGAGGGGACGCGCATGGGCAGGCTGACGGAGGCCGTGCTGCGCTCGCAGGAGATCACTCGGGTCGCGCAGGAGGAGGCCTCGCGCTGGGCCCACCCGCGCATCGACGTCGAGCACCTGCTGCTCGCGCTGCTCGCCACACCGGGTGCCGCGGGCTGCGTGCTGCGTTCCCTCGGTGTGACGCTCGACCGCGCACGGGCCGCCGTCGTCGAGGGGCACACCGAGCGTGTCGCCGCGCTGGGCGTCGACATCCCCGCGCCCGCCCCGCGGCCTGCGACCGATCCCACGAGCACCACGGCCCTCTGGACGCCGCGCGCCGAGGCCGTCATGCGCGCGGTCCACGACCACCGCGACGACCTCGGGTACCTGCTGGCGGTCGTCGCGGACCCCTCGGGTTCCACCGACGACCTCCTGCGGGCGCTCGACCTGGACCCGACGCGGGTCCGCGAGGCGGTCGACCGGCAACGAGCCGCGACGTCGGCCGCCGCCACACCGAGCACGCCGCCACGCCGGGGCTGGGACACCGTCGCTCACGTGGGGTTCGTCCCAGCACCCCGGGAGGACGTCTGGGAGCTCGTCCGCGACCCCGCGCGGCTGCCTGAGCGGGAGAGCACCGTCGCCGCGGTCGAGCCCACGACGGACGGTGCGTGGACCGTGCGACTCGTTCCCGGTCCGCGCGGCCCCGTCATGTACCGCCTCGAGGTGGTCGACGTCGTCCCCGGCCGCACCGCCACGTGGCGGACCTCCTGGGGTCCGTCGACCGATGCGCGTCAGGAGACCGAGTTCACGCTCGCCGAGACAGGCGGCGGGACGACCCTGACCGCTGTCGCCCGGTGGCGCCGTCCCTCCGGGCCGCGCGGACTGCTGGCGACGCTCGCCCGGCCCGCGCGCCGGCTCGTCATGCGGCAGCGACTGCTCGCTACGACGGGCGCAGTCTCGCGCGCCGTCCGCTGAGCCGTGCTCACACCTCCGGGAACCACACCGCCTGACGCACCCGCACGCGCTCGCCGTCGGGTGCCAGCGGCGTGCCCTCGGCGCGCAGGTGCGCGAGCGCGCGCGCCAGGTGGTGCCGCGGCGGCCGCCCCGACGCGTCGACGACGCGCCACCAGGGCACGTCGCCGCCGTGCGCCATCGCCCGGCCGACCTGCCGCGGCCCGCCGCGGGCCGGGCGGCCGGCCATGAGCGCGCGGTCGGCGAGCACCTCCGCGACCAGCCCGTACGTCATGACGCGCCCCGCCGGGACGGTCGCGACCAGGGCGTGCCGTGGAACGTGCCCGGGATAATGGCGCTGTAATAGGCGCGATCCTCCAGGTTATC
>JAEYNO010000045.1 GCA_023412515.1 Actinomycetes bacterium | reverse complement strand
GCGGGGGGCGGCCGCCCCCGGCCCCGCGGGGGCCGGGCGACCGCAGGGCTGTCCGGCGGTGGTCGGAGGGGCGGACAGGCGACGCGCGGTACGGGCCGGCGGACGGGGCTCCGGTGCGGGGCGCCTCGACGTCGACGGACAGCGGTACGGTCCGCCGGACACCGGCACGCCGCTGTCCGTCGACCGCAGGGCTGTCCGTCGGTGGTCGGAGGGCCGGGCGGGCGGTGCGCGGCCGCCCCGCCGGCGCGGCGGGGCTCGGACCCGGGGCGGTACGGTGGCGCGCGCCGAACCGAAGGAGACCCGTGACCGAGCCGACCCCGACGGACGTGCCCGTCTACGGCACCCCGCCGACCGCCGACGCACCACCCGCCGCCGACGAGCCCGCGCGCACCGGCACGGCGTGCCTCGAGATCCACGTGCTGCCGTGGAGGCGCCGCACGCGGATGGTCGACTTCGGGCCCATCGGCGGCATCCCGTCGGTCGACGACGACGTCCTCGGACCCGTCGTCGCGACGCTGTTCACGGTGCTGGGGATCCTGTTCACCGTCGTCGTGGTCGGGTCGGTCGTCCTCGTGCTGCTCGAGCTGTGGGTGCTGCTCGCGCTCGCGGTCCTGCTGCTTCTCGCGCGGTTCGTCGGGCTGCTGCCGTGGGTCGTCGACCCCGCGACCGGCGGGCCGCGCGAGCGCTACCGCTGGCTGCCGAACGCCGTGCGCCGCGTGCGCGCGCTCAATGGCGGCGGCCGGGTCCGCGTCCGGTGGTCCTGGGTCGGCTGAGGACGCGCGCGCGGTCGGTGCGGCGGGCCGCCGCCTGCCGACGCGTCGGTCCGCCACCCCGGTGGTACGGCGCACGGGCACCTCGCCGTGCGCTGCGGGAGGCGACGTCAGGCGTCGCGCAGCGCGGTCCAGCGCAGGTGCACGTCGAGCGGCAGACCGTCCTCGGTGCCCGCGTCGTCGACCAGCTCGCCGGGCACCGCGCGGCGCATGACCTCGGGCACGGGGCGCGACACGGGTGCGCCGTAGTCGTCGGTCCAGTCGATCTCGTCGTCGTCGGTCGGGTCGAACGCGATGCCGTGGTCCGCCCAGAACCCGGCCGCGTACCGGTCCTCGATCGTGCGCAGCAGCGCGTACGTGCCCTGCTCGTCCTCGGGCACGTCCTCGACGCGGGCGTAGCGCGCGTAGTAGCTCGCGCCGAGGATCCAGTACGCGCTCAGCGCGGTCGCCCGGTCCGTCGTCGGGTCGTCGAGCACGGCGCGCACCAGGTGCTCGCCGCGGTCGTAGTCCGCGCGCCGCACGAACGTGTGGCGCTGCTGCGGGGTCGCCGCGGCGAGGAACTCGCGCAGGAACTGGTCCGGGTCGTCGGTCGCGGGGGAGCTCACCCGGCGATGCTAGACGCCCGCCCCGAGCCGTGCCCGTGGCCGGCCGCAGCCCGTGCCACCCACCCTGCCACCCGCCTCGCCGGTCACCCCGTGGCTCACCATGCGGCGCGCACGTAGTCCTTGAGGAAGCACCCGTACAGGTCCTCGCCGGCCTCGCCCCGCACGATCGGGTCGTAGACGCGCGCGGCGCCGTCCACCAGGTCGAGCGGGGCGTGGAACCCCTCCTCGGCGAGGCGCACCTTGGTGTGGTGCGGGCGCTCGTCGGTGATCCAGCCCGTGTCGACGGCGGTCATGAGGATGCCGTCCTGCTCGAGCATCTGCGCCGCGCTCGTGCGGGTCAGCATGTTGAGCGCGGCCTTGCTCATGTTGGTGTGCGGGTGGCCGGGGCCCTTGTACCCGCGCGAGAACACGCCCTCCATGGCGGACACGTTGACGACGTACGTGCGGCGCGCGGGCGACGCCGCGAGCGCGGGCCGCAGCCGGCTGATGAGGATGAACGGCGCCGTCTGGTTGCACAGCTGCACCTCGAGCAGCTCCATGGGGTCGACCTGCTCCACGGTCGCGACCCACGAGTTGCTCTCGGCGACGTCGGGGATGAGCCCGCCCGCGTCGATCGACGTGCCCGCGACGAGCCGCTCGAGGCTCGCGGCCTGCGCCGTGAGCGACTGCTCGACGAGCTCCTGCGCGTCCCGCGCGGCACGCTCGATCGCGAGCGCGGGGCTCGTCAGGTCGCTCACCGACCCGGCGAGCGCGCGCGGGTGGGCGTCGCTCGTGTGCCCGAACGCGGTGATCATGCGGTCGCCGTCGTCCGGCAGCGGCGTCAGCTCGGCGTCGACGAGCCGCGAGTACGCGCCGGGCGACCGGCGCACGGTCTGCGCGGCGTTGTTGATGAGCACGTCGAGCGGGCCCTGCGCGGCGACGTGGTCGGCGAGCTGCACGACCTGCGCGGGGTCCCGCAGGTCGATCCCGACGACGTGCAGCCGGTCCATCCAGTCCGCAGAGTCCTCCATCGCGCCGAACCGGCGCACCGCGTCGCGCGGGAACCGGGTCGTGATGGTGAGGTCGGCGCCGTCGCGCAGCAGCCGCAGCGCGATGTACATGCCGATCTTGGCGCGCCCGCCGGTGAGCAGCGCCCGCCGCCCGGTGAGGTCGGTGCGCGCGTCGCGCTTGGCGTGGTGCAGCGCCGCGCAGTCGGGGCAGAGCTGGTGGTAGAACGCGTCGACCACCGTGTAGTCCTGCTTGCAGACGTAGCAGGGGCGCGCGCGCAGCAGCGTCCCCGCCGTCGCGCCCGTGGTGCTCGACGTCAGCGCGATGCCGCGCGTCTCGTCGTCGATGCGGCCCGGGCTGCCCGTCGCGGTCGCGGCGACCACGGCCGCGTCGGCCTCGGCGATCGAGCGACGCCGCTCGAGCCGACGGTGCTTCTTCGCGGCCTTGAACAGCGCGGACGCCGCGCGGCGCGCGACCGCGTGCTGCGGGTGGTCCTGCGGCAGCGCGGCGACCTGGTCGGCGACCCGCAGGAACGTCGCGAGGTCGGCGGGGTCGACGCCGGGCAGCGTGCCGTCGGCGGTCGTCGCGTCAGGGGTCGCGTCGGGGGTCGCGTCGTCGTCGGTCGTCGCGTCGGGGGTCGCGTCGTCGTCGGTCGTCGCGGCGGGCTGCTCCGCGGGTGCCGTGGTGTCCGCGCTCATGCGCCGTCCGTCCTGCGTGGGGAAGGGCCCGTGCGGTCACGAGGGCCCGGACGATCGTACGCGCCGCCCCCGCGCCGCCCCGGCCCACCCCTCGTCGACGGACAGTGGGACGGCCCACGGACAGGCGCACGCCGGTGTCCGTCGGGCCGTGGCGCTGTCCGTCGGCAGCGAGGGGGTGTGCGTGGCGGGTGGCGCGGGTCGGTGGCGAGGGGTGTGTGCGTGGCGGGTCGGTGGCGAGGGGGTGTGCGCGTGGCGGGTGGCGCGGGTCGGGCCAGCGGTGGCGAGGGGGAGTGCGCGCGGCGCAGGTCAGCGGCGGCGGCGCGCGGCGAGCGTCGTGACGACGGGGGCGAGCAGCGCGACGGCGGACGCGACGAACGCGGCGTTCGCGACCGTCGTGTCGACGAGCGGGCCGTTCGTGCGGCCCAGGCCGATCCACGCCAGGCCCCACGCCATCGCCAGGCCGATCGGCAGCGCGACCGCGGGCCGCACGCGCGCGAACGCCGCGTAGGCGACGGACAGCACCGCTCCG
Organism: Actinomycetes bacterium; assembly: GCA_023412515.1. Lineage (GTDB taxonomy): Bacteria > Actinomycetota > Actinomycetes > Actinomycetales > Cellulomonadaceae > Cellulomonas. The sequence goes on along the minus strand of JAEYNO010000045.1, from coordinate 1,731 downwards.
GCCGCGAGCACGACCACGGCCCACGTCGTGGCGCCCAGGCCCAGCTCGCCGACCTCGGCCACCGTGAGGAACGCCGCGACGTTCGCGAGCGTCGCCACGCTCACCCAGCCGAGGTACAGGCCGGTCGTCACGTCGGTCACCACCGACGGCAGCGCCGCCGTGTGCGGCGTGCGGACCAGCCGCACCAGCACCACGGACAGCACGACCACGAGCGCGACGATGACGAGCACGCTGCCGCCCACCGACCCGGCCTGCACGACGCCGATCCACAGCGCGTTGAGCAGCATCGACGCGAGCAGCCACCACGACACGGCCCGCAGGCGAGCGTCGGACGCGTACCGCGGCAGCGCCTGCACGACCGCGAACACCAGGAGCGCGGTGTAGATGACCGACCAGATCGAGAACGCGGGGGTGTCGGGCGCGAGCGGGGTCGCGCTCGCGGACAGCGCGCCGCCCGCGGCGTCGGCGGTCGACTGCCCGCCGAACGCGCCCGACCCGTACGCTGCACCGAGCGCGGCGACGAGCGACCCGACGAGGACGACGACCTGCCGGACCCGGTCGCGGGTCGTGGCGGTCCCGGTGGTGGCGGTGAGGGAGGTCATGCCCCCAGCGTGCACTTCCTCAGCCTGCTGAGCATCTTGAACGCCCGCCCGGCTCCGCTGCCTGCCTAGGCTCGTGCCGTGAGCACCCCCGCGCCCGCCCCCCTGGCCTCGACCGTCGTCGGCGACACCGGTGCCCCGGTCGTCTTCCTGCACGGGCTGTTCGGGCAGGGGCGCAACTTCACGCAGATCGCCAAGGCCCTCGCGCCCGACGCGCGGTCCCTGCTGGTCGACCTGCCGAACCACGGCCGCTCGGCGTGGACCGAGCGGTTCGACTACCTCGAGGTCGCCGACGCCGTCGCGGCGCACCTGCGCGACGGGTTCGCGGCCGACGGTCCCGTGCACGTCGTGGGGCACTCGATGGGCGGCAAGGTCGCCATGGTCCTGGCGCTGCGCCACCCCGACGTCGTCGACCGGCTGGTCGTCGCGGACATCGCGCCCACCGCGCGCGGCTCGCTCGGGGAGTTCGAGCACCTGCTGGACAGCCTCGCGGCGCTCGACCTGCCGTCGCTCACGCGCCGCTCCGACGCCGACGAGGCGCTCGCGCGGCGCGTCGACGACCCGCGCGTGCGCGGGTTCCTGCTGCAGAACCTGCGCGCCGACGGCGACACGTTCCGGTGGCAGGCAAACCTCGCGCTGCTGCGCCGCGACCTGCGCGCGATCGGCGGGTTCCCCGACCTGGGCGACGCGGTCGACGACGGGCCCGTGCTGTGGGTGGCCGGCGAGCGGTCCGACTACGTGCGCCCCGAGGACGGCCCGACCATGCGCCGGTACTTCCCGCGCACGACGCTCGTGACGATCAAGGGCGCCGGCCACTGGGTGCACTCCGAGCAGCCCGCGGCGTTCGTGTCGGTGCTGCGGACGTTCCTCGAGCTCGGCGCCTGACGGCGGCGACACCGTCGTCGGTCGCCCCGAAGCGGGGGTCGGGGCGACGGATGACGGTGTCGGCGTGCGACTCGGTCGTCCCGAGGACGGGCGCCGCCGCGCGGCGCTACCGTGCAGACGTGCCCCGACGCGTGCGTGCCGCTCTGCCGTCCGTCGTGCTGCTGGCCGCGCTGCTCGCCGCGCCGGTGCTCACGTCGTGCGCGGGTCTGCGCGCCGCCGACCCGACCGGCGCCGACGACGCCCGCGC
>JAEYNO010000517.1 GCA_023412515.1 Actinomycetes bacterium | reverse complement strand
CCCCGGTGCACGCCGTCACCGTGGTGCTCGTCGTGCTCGCGGCCGGGGCCGCGACGTTCGTCGGGGCCTACGCGGGCACGCTCGACGCGTGGCGCGCCGACGTCGCCCGCGCCGCCGCGACCGTGCTGCTCGACCCGGCGCCGCACGCGGGCCGCACCTACGAGCTCACGGGCCCCGAGGCGCTCACGCTCACGGACGTCGCGCGCGTGATCTCCGACGTGCGCGGGCGCCCCGTGCGCTTCGTCGACGAGACGCTCGACGAGGCGTACGCGTCCCGCGCGTCCTACGGCGCCCCGGACTGGCAGGTCGACGCGTGGGTGTCGACGTACACGGCCATCGCGAGCGACGTCATGGCGCAGGTCACGCGCGACGTCGAGGACGTCACGGGCGCGCCGCCGATCGGGCTCGCGGACGTGCTGCGCGGCGCGTGAGGCGCGACGGATCGGTGGGGCCCCGGTCCGCGACGGATCGGTGGTGGCCCCGGTCCGCGACGGATCGGTGGGGCCCCCCGGTCCGCGACGCTCGTGCCGTGCGGCGTTCCGGCGGCCCAGCGGCCGGAAGGCCGCACACCCCGCCCGCAGCATTCGGCACCGCCTGCCTCGCGACCCGGGCTCAGGCGTCGTCGCGCCGCGCCGTGACCAGGAGCCGCTCCTCGAGCCGCGTGATCTGCTCCCGCAGCGCGACGACCTCGGCGAGCACGCGCGCGTCGGGCTCGGGCGCCGGGGCGGGAGCGGCGGGCGCGCGCTCCTCGTCGTGCCGGCGGTTCATGGCCTCGACCGTCACGGCGACGAACAGGTTGAGGACCACGAAGGTCGACACGACCGTGAACCCGATGAAGTACGCCCACGCCCAGGCCTGCCGCTCGGCGATGGGCACCGCGATGTCGGCCCAGCCGTCGGCGACCATGATGCGGAACAGCGACGTCACCGACCGCGACAGGTCGCCGAACGCCTCGGGCGCCTCGACCGCGAAGAGCGTCGACGCGCTCACCGCGAACACGTAGACCACCATCACCAGCAGCCCGCCGATCGCGGCGATGCCCGGCACTGCCGTCGCGAGCGCCGAGATGACCATGCGCATCGAGCGGACGGTCGACAGCAGGCGCAGCACGCGCAGCAGCCGCAGCACGCGCAGCACCTCGGACCCCGCGCTCGCGGGGATCAGCGCGACCACGACCACGAACAGGTCGAACAGGCTCCAGGGGTCGCGGAAGAACGCGCGCCCGTCCGCGTAGATGCGCAGCACGACCTCGACGACGAACACGCCGACGACCACGTGGTTGACGGTCTCCAGCACGGGTCCCGCGGTGGCCATCACGCGCGGGAACGTCTCCAGGCCCAGCACGACCGCGTTGAGCACGATGAGGCCGATGATGGCGCGCTGGAACGGTCGGGCCTCGACGAGGCGGCGCACGCGGGCGCGCGGATCGGTCGGCATGGCCACCGAGGGTAACGACCGCGCCCGTGGCGGGACGCCCGCACGGGCGCAGGAGTGACGCGACGGCCCCGCCCGCACACCGCTCGGACGGCACGCACGCGCGCCGCGACGACGCGGCACACTGACCCGCGTGACGGAGACCGGGGCCCTGCACCACGTCGAGCTGTGGGTGGCCGACCTCGAGGCGGCCGTGGGGTCGCTCGGGTGGCTGCTCGAGCACCTGGGGTACACGCGCGACGGGGAGTGGCCGACGGGCGGCACGTGGCGCCGCGGCGGCACGTACGTCGTGCTCGAGTCCGGGCCCGACGTCGTCGCGGGCCCGCACGAGCGGCGTCGCCCCGGGCTCAACCACCTCGCGTTCCACGCGGGCACCCCGGCCGACGTGGACACGCTGACCGCCGAGGCCCGGGCGCACGGCTGGTCGCTGATGTTCGCCGACCGGCACCCGTGGGCGGGCGGCCCCGACCACTACGCGGCCTACCTCGAGGACGCGCAGGGGTTCGAGGTCGAGCTCGTCGCGAGCACGCCCGCCCCCGCCGGCACCCACCCCGAGGAGACCCCGTGACCGTCGCGCTCTGGATCGTCAACGGACTGCTCGCGCTCGCGTTCGCGGGTGCGGGGGTCATGAAGCTCGTGCGTCCGCGCGAGGCGCTGCGCACGTCGGGGCTCGCATGGGTCGAGGACTTCTCGCCTGCCGCGGTCAAGCTCGTCGGGCTCGCGGAGCTGCTCGGGGCGCTCGGCCTCGTGCTGCCGATCGCGACCGGGATCGCACCGGTGCTGGCCCCGGTCGCGGCCGCCGCGCTCGCGGTGACGATGGTCGGGGCGGTCGTCGTGCACGTGCGCCGGCGCGAGCCGACGGGGCCGGCGGTCGCGCTGCTGGCGGTCGGCGTGGTGAGCGCCGTGCTGGGGTTCGTCGTCGTCCTGGGCTGACGCGTGGTGGGGGCTGACGGCGCGAGGGCACGGCGTGGGGACGTCAGCCCTGGCCGAGCCGCCACGGGTGCCGCGCGTCGGTGGGCGCAGGGCGCTCCGCGACCTCGACCGCGTAGGTCGGCCGGTCGTCGGGCCCGGCGACGACGCCGCGGTACACGTGCCCGGTCATGTGGCACCACACCGGCAGGTCGACGGGGGCCACGGGGTCGGTCGTGACGAGGTGCACGACGGTGCCGGGGGCGAGCGTCGTGACGCGGTCGCGCAGCAGCAGCAGGAGGCGCGCGCAGCCCAGGTCCCCGCCGTCGATCGTCACGACGCCCGCTCGCTCCGCCACGGGACGACGGTAGTCGCGTCCGCGAGCGCGCCCGCACCCGCCTCGCAACTTTCGAGCAGATCGGACGTGGCAGCGTCCGCCGCCGGGCTGCGGCGGCAGCGCCACCCGCACGCTCCCATGTGAAACGCTTCATCGCTCGAACGGGGCGCAGCGGTCGCGCTCCCACGTTGCAGACTCGCTCGATAACGGTATCCACGCGGGTCGATGACGTCCCGCGCGGCACCGCCCGGGGCGGCCACCCGCACCTGCCGGACCGCAGCGCAGGCGCAACCACCCTCCCCCGGCCCTCCGGATCGCACGCACAAAGGAGTCGCGAGATGTCCGATACTTTCGTCACGACTCGGCGCCGTCGGCGCCGGTCGTTCCGCTCCGCCGTGAGCGCCGTCGCCTCGGCGGCGCTGCTCGCCGGCACCGTCGCGCTCGCCACGCCGGCGGCCGCCGAGTACGTCAACAGCAACCGCACCGGCACGCAGGGCGGCTACTGGTACTCGTTCTGGACCGACTCGCCCGGCACCGTGTCCGCCAACCTCAACGACGGCGGCAACTACACGACGCAGTGGTCCAACACGGGCAACTTCGTCATCGGCAAGGGCTGGGAGAAGGGCACCGGCCGCGCCGTGTCGTACTCCGGCCAGTTCAACCCGTCCGGCAACGCGTACCTCACGCTGTACGGCTGGACCACGGGCCCGCTCGTCGAGTACTACATCGTCGACTCGTGGGGCACGTACCGCCCCACCGGCACGTTCAAGGGGACCGTCACCTCCGACGGCGGCACCTACGACATCTACGAGACGACGCGGTACAACGCACCGTCGATCGAGGGCAACAGCTCGACGTTCAAGCAGTTCTGGTCGGTGCGGCAGTCCAAGCGCGTGGGCGGCACGATCACGGCGCAGAACCACTTCAACGCGTGGGCGTCGAAGGGCATGCAGCTCGGCACGCACAACTACCAGATCCTCGCGACCGAGGGGTACCAGTCGTCCGGCTCGTCGAACATCACGGTCGGCTCGACGACGGGCGGCGGCGACAACGGCGGCGGCAACAACGGTGGGGGCAACAACGGCGGCGGCGACTCGGGCAGCAACACGAACAACGGCTGCACCGTCAGCTGGACCCGCGGCGAGAGCTGGGGCGACCGCTTCAACGTCACCTACACCGTCACCGGCCGCTCCAACTGGTCCGTGACCGTGTACCCCA
>JAEYNO010000370.1 GCA_023412515.1 Actinomycetes bacterium | reverse complement strand
CGCGGCGCCTGCGACGCCGCGGGGTCGTGGGGCGGGTGGGGCAGCGCGCGGTCGGTGCGCGGTCCCGGCGGGGTGACGGGCATGGCTCCTCCTGCGCCGCGAGGGCCCGGACGTGTCCCGGGGCGTGACCTCGTGGCCTGCGTCCAGGCTGGTCGGCGCGGGGTGCCCGGGTCTTCGGGCGCAGCGGGGAACCCGGCTTGCGACCTTCGGGGGAGACGACGACGGCCGGCCCCGCCGTGAGCGGGAGCCGGCCGTGCGTCGACAGGCTGGCGACGGTGCCGGGCGCGGGCCCGGCGCGCCGTCAGAACGCGCCGATCGGCGTGCCCTGCGCGTCGGCCTCGAGCGTGTACGAGCCGTAGGGCCCGCTCAGGTACACGCGGACGGTCACGGCGCGGTCCTCGTCGGACCCGATCCAGCCGGCGGCGATGTGCCCGCTCGTGATCTCGTCGGCCGGGATCCCCGACGCCTCGACGGCCTGCTCGTACAGCCCGGGCAGCGCCGACCAGTCCACCGCGGAGAGGTCGAACTCCTCGCTCGGGTCGGGCTGGATCGTCGCGGGGCGCTCGCGCGTCGCGTTGCTCGCGACCGCCCACCACGTGTCGTACGCGGCGCGGCCGGGCGCGACCGGTGCGGTCACCCACACCTGGTCGTCGTACGCGAGGACCTCGGTGACCGTCGTCGTGCCGGCGGCGTCGGCGAACCGCTGCACCGCCTCGGCGACGCGGCCGGGCCCGCTCAGGTACGACGCGTCGCCGTGGCCGACGCCGCCCGAGCGCACGCCCAGCAGCACGTCGTCGCGCTGCTGCCACGTGGGCACCGCGACGCCGACGGCGGCGATCAGCAGGTACACGAGGAACCGCGCGCCGCGGCCCTTGCGGCCGACCGGCAGGATCGGGCGCTTGCGGCCCGGCACGGGCTTGTCCGGGTCCCGCTCCCACAGCGGCGCGTCGGGCGTCGCGTGGATCCGCACGGGCGGCGCGGGCTCGTCGACGATCGCGACGTCGGGCGCGTCCTCGCCGACGCGGACGACCGCGAGCACCGTCCCCGGCAGGCGCCCCGGCATCCGCGACGCGTCGATGAGCTCGCGCACGACCGTGCGGTACGCGCCGTGGTCGCGGGGGTCGACCAGCAGCTCGACGTCGTACTGCGGGACGTCGTTGATGACGGTGCCGGTGCGGCGCACGTCGAGGACCTTCGCGCCCGCGAGGCGCCCCGCGGCGCGTGCCGCCTCCACCGCCTCGGGGTCCGGCGGCGCCATGCTCGCGAACGAGCGCGCGACGTTCACGAGCACCAGGCCGATGATCGTGATCGGCAGCGCGGCCATCCAGACCCACGAGTACCGGTCGTCGCCGGTGGACCAGTGCAGGAGCGAGGCGCCGATGCCGGCGCCGGCGACGAACGCGATGAGGAGACGGATCACGTACCGCACGGTAACAAGCGACGCCGCTGACCTGCTGTGATGCGGACGACAGACCCGGTGTGCGGCGTTCCGGCGGCCCACCCGCCGGAACGCCGCACGAGTCGCCGGGCCGTCAGCCCCGCGGGTCGATGGGGAAGTTCTGGTCGAACACGTGGTCCGGGTCGTAGGTGCGCTTGAGCGCACGCAGCCGGTCGAGCGTGAGCGGCGGGAACGCGTCGAGCAGCCGCTCGGGCCGCGGGTCCGTCTCGAACGACAGGTACAGGCCGTCCATGTGCGGGTGCGCGAGGCGGTCCCACGCGTCGTCCAGGCCGGTGCGGGCCGACCGGCCGGCGAACGCCGTGACCGAGAACTGCTGGTGCCGGTGCGCGTACGCCGTCGCGTCGGGTGCGACGTCGTTGCCGGCGCCGCCCGTCGCGCGCAGCTGCACGAGCATCGTCTCGCCCGAGGCCAGCAGGCGCGCGAGGTCCGCCGCCGCGACGTCCGTCATCGCGGGCAGCAGCCCCGAGCGCGTCACGGGCGGCGCACCGCCGTCGTGGTGCCGCGCGACCGGCCCGACCACGCCCGCGTACGGCGTGAGCGTCGCGCGCTGGTCGAGCACCGGCCCCGCGCCCAGCAGCTCCTCGAGCGCCGCGACGGCCGCGGTCGTGTCGTCGTCGGCCCACACGGTCATGGCCTGCGCCATGGGCGGCCGCCCGCCGCCGCCCGCCTGCACGTGCAGGAAGCTCGTGAGCTGCCGCGGCGCGTCCTGCACGGTGCGGCCCCAGCGGTCGAGCAGCGCGGCCGGGTCCGACGCGTCGAACGTCATGGTCGCGAAGACGACGTCGGGGTACTCGCGCGCCTCGACCTCGACCCACGTGACGACGCCCAGGTTGCCGCCCGCGCCGCGCAGGCCCCACAGCAGCTCGGGCTCGTGCTCGGCGTCCACGACGTGCACCGTGCCGTCGGCCGTGACGACCTCGGCGGCGACCACGTGGTCGACCGTCAGGCCGAACGACCGGCCGAGCAGCCCGATGCCGCCGGTGGTCGCGAGGCCGCCGACGCCGACGCCGCCGTAGTCGCCCGACGAGATCGCCCAGCCGTGCGGCGCGAGCGTCGCGGCGACCTTGCCCCAGGTCGCACCCGCGCCCAGCCGGACCCGGCGCGAGGCCTCGTCGACGACCGTGACGTCGTCGAGCGCGGCGACGTCGAGCAGCACGCCGCCGTCGTTGGTCGAGCGGCCCGAGATGCCGTGCCCGCCCGAGCGGACCGCGAGCGGCCCGCGCTGCTGCCGAGCCCAGCCCAGCGCGTCGACGACCTGCGCGGTGGTGTGGGGCAGCAGCACGACGCCGGGCGCACCGCGGCGCATGTACGTCGAGCGCAGCGCGCCGTAGCCGCGGTCGCCGGGCTCGACCGCGCGCACGTCGGACGGGACCGTGTCGTACGCGATGCCCTCGACGCGCTTCGCGAGCGCCGCCGCGGGGCGGACCGCGCCCGTCACGGTGCCCGACGTCGCGCGCGCCGACTCCACCTGGTCGCGGACCGCGGGCACGACCTGCTCGGCGAACGTCTGGATCGTGCGGGGGTCGTCGGTGCCGAGCACGAACGTGCCGATGCCGTCGTCGAGCGCGTACCGCACGAGCGTGTCGACCCACTGCTCGGGCGGGCCGTCCAGGCCGTCGCCGGGCGCGGGGGAGAAGCGCCCGTCGACGTTCAGCAGTCGCCGGATCTCGCGCGGGTCGCGGCCCGCGGCCGTCGCGGCCTCGTCGACGGTGGCGTTGCCGCGCGCGAGGTCGCCGGGCTGCAGGTAGCCGAGCGACGGCAGCCAGCCGTCGGCCTTGCGGCCGACGAGTCGCAGCATGCGCGGCTTGTACGCACCGACCCAGATGCCGATGTCGTGCGCGGGCGCGGGGCCGCGCTTGGCGCCCGCGAGGCGGTGGTGGTCACCGCCGACGCGCAGCGCGCCGCGGCCGTCGGCGTCCCACAGCGCGCGGATGACGTCGATGGCCTCGTCGAGCGCGTCGACCGCCTGGCCGGGCGTGAGGCGCGGCGTGCCCATGGCCTCGATCGCGTCCCAGAACGCGCCCGCGCCGAGCCCGAGCTCGACGCGCCCGCCCGAGAGCAGGTCGAGGCTCGCGGCGGCGCGCGCGAGCACGGCCGGCGGGCGCATCGGCACGTTGAGGACGTTGCCCGACAGGTGCACGCGCTCGGTGCGCGCGGCGACCCAGGACAGCAGCGTCCAGGTGTCGAGGAACGACGGCTGGTACGGGTGGTCCTGGAACGTGACGAGGTCGAGGCCGACCTCCTCGGTGAGCACCGCGAGCGCGACCGGGGTCTGCGGGTCGGTGTTCTGCGGCGTGAGGAACGTGCCGAACCGCAGCTCGTGCCCGTAGTCGGTCATGGTGGCTGTCTCCCGTGGTCGTGTTCTGCACAGATCATATGCATGACAGACGATCTGCCGTGCCGCGCGTATGCTGCAGACGTGAGCACGCAGACGCCCGCCCGCGCCGCCGACGACCTCGGCTGGCAGCTCGGCACGCTGCTGGCCCGCTGGCGGTCGGCCGTCGGCGCCGTGCTCGACGGCATCCCCGCGGGTCCCCGCGGCTACCACCTGCTGCGCGTCGCGGTCGCGGCCGACGTGCCGCCGACGCAGGCCGCGCTCGCGGCTCACCTCGGCATCGACCGCACGGTCATGACGTACCTGCTCGACGACCTGTGCGACGCGGGCCTGGTCGAGCGCTGCCCCGACCCCGCGGACCGGCGCGTGCGCCGCATCGCCGCCACCGAGGCCGGGCGCGCCGCGCTCGCCGACGTCGAGGGTCGCATCGCCGCCGCCGAGGACGACGTGCTGCGCGCGCTGCCCCCCGTCGACCGCGCCGCGCTGCGCGGCCTGCTGGCGCGCGCCACGGGCCCGGCCCCCGACGGCCAGGACCTCTGCGCGGTCGTCACCCCCGCCTGACGGCCCCCGCCGGACCCGCCTGACCCGCCTGACCCGCGCCAGCCTCGGTCGAACGCGGGGTTCTGCCGCTTCGGAGGTCCCGTCACCGGCCGAACCCCGCGTTCGGCGGCCGGCGGAGTCGGGACGCGAGGTGTCGTCGACGGGTGGAGGTGTCGTCGGTCGGTCGACGTCGAGTGCGGGGTTCTGTCGTTGGTGAGCACCCCTGACCGGCGGAACCCCGCGTTCGGTGGCCTTGTGGTGGCCGCGGTTCTGTGGTTCATTAGTCGAGTAATGAACCGCAGAACCAGCAGGGAGGGGCCCCGTGTTCGACGGCCGTGACCCCGTGTACCTGCAGATCGCCGACCAGATCCGCCAGGACGTGCTCTCCGGCGCGCTGGCCGCGGAGGAGCAGGTCATGTCGACCACGCAGTACGCGACGACGTTCCGCATCAACCCCGCGACGGCCGCCAAGGCGTTCGCGCAGCTCGTCGACGAGGGCGTGCTCTACAAGCGCCGCGGCGTCGGCATGTTCGTCGCCCCCGGCGCCCGTGAGCGTCTCGTCGCCGACGCCCGCGAGTCGTTCTTCGCCGACACGGTCGACCCCGTCGCCGACGCCGCGCGCGTGCTCGGCATCGACGTCGAGGACGTCGTCGCCCGGCTGCGCGCCCGCGCCGCGAACGAGCCCGCCGCACCTGTCGCAGCCCCGCCCGCCACCCCCGTCGCACCCGAGGAGGGTCCCCGATGACCGCGACCACGCCCACCGCCGGCTGGGGCGTCGAGCTGCGGGGCGTCACGCAGCGCTTCGGCGACGTCGTCGCGCTCGACGACGTCAGCCTGACCGTCCGCCCCGGCACCATCACCGGCCTGCTGGGCCGCAACGGCTCCGGCAAGTCCACGCTCGGCTCGCTGCTGGCCGCGTTCCGCCGCCCCACCGCGGGGCGCGTGCTCGTCGACGGCGAGGAGCCGTGGGAGAACGAGCGCGTGGTCCCCGGCGTGTGCTTCGTGCGGGAGTCCGGCGACGTGCTGGACGACTTCTCGATCAAGGACAACCTCGCGTACGTCTCCGGCGCCCGCCCGACGTTCTCGCACGAGCTCGCGGGCGAGCTGCTCGACCTGTTCGAGCTCGACGCGACGCGCAAGCCCGGCAAGCTCTCGCGCGGCAAGAAGTCCGCGTTCGGCATCGTCCTGGGCCTCGCGTCGCGCGCGCCGCTCACCGTGCTCGACGAGGTCCACCTCGGTCTCGACGCGCCCAGCCGCTACGCGTTCTACGACGCGCTGCTCGCCGACTACGCCGCGCACCCGCGCACGATCGTGCTCTCGAGCCACCTCATCGGCGAGATCGAGCGCCTGGTCGAGGACGTCGTCGTGCTCGACCGCGGGCGCGTGCTCGTCGCGCAGGACGCCGAGACGCTGCGCGCCGAGGGAGTGTCCGTCACCGGCCCCGCCGCCGCGGTCGAGGCGTTCGTCGCGGGGCGCGAGGTCCTCGCGACGCAGCGGCTCGGCGGCACCACCCAGGCCACCGTGCGCGGCGGCGTCGCGGAGGGCGACGTGCGCCGCGCACGGCAGGACGGGCTCGAGCTCGGCCCCGTGCCGCTGCAGGACCTGTTCGTGCACCTCACCGACCCGCAGCGGGCCACGCACGTCGGGGGTGCCCGGTGACCGCGACGACCGCACGCGCGCTCCCCACCGGTAGGCAGTCCCGCACGTCCCCGACGCTGCACGTCGCGCGTCGCCAGGGCGTCGCGGCGCTGCGGCTCGCCGCGTGGTTCTGGCCGATCGCGCTCCTCGCGCTCGCCGCCGTGACGATCACGGCATGGGTGGTCGAGGGGCGGGTCGACGTGTCGATCGCCGTGCACGGCCGGCAGGCGCTCGTCTGGTTCCTCTTCTCGCAGGCCATCCAGGTCGCCGCGTCGTACCCGCGCGTCCACGTCGCGGCCGGCATGACCCGGCGCAGCCTCGTGCGCGGGACGCTGCTGGCGTCGGGTGCCACCGGCCTCGCGTACGCGCTCGTGCTCACCGGCGTCGTGCTGGTCGAGCGGTGGCTGCACGGCCTCGCGGGCTGGGGCTCCGCGCTCCGCGAGATCCAGCTCGCCGGCGAGCGCGCCCCGCTGTGGGCGCTGCCGATCGACACGGTCGTCCTCACGCTGCTCGCGATCACGACCGGCCTGCTCGTCGGCATCACCTACCAGCGGTGGGGCGCGTGGGCCACGCTCACGCTGCCGCTGACCGTCGGCCCGCTGCTCGCGCTGCTGTACCTCGGCATCGCCCCGACGGGCGACGTCCCCGGGCTGGGGGACGTCGCGCCGCGCGCGCTGGTCGGCCTCGCCGGCGGCGTCGGTGCCCTCGGCGTCCTCGTCGTCGCCGCCGCGTTCGCCGTGATCGCACGGCGGCTGCCCCTGTCCGCGCAGGCCTGACGGCGACGAGCCCGGGAGACCCACGATGACCCCCACCACCGCCCCGGCCCGGCCCCGCGGCCCCGTGCTGCACGCGGCCGCGCGGATGGCACGGCTCAACCTGCGGCTGTTCGTGTGGTTCTGGGTGGTCGTCGTGACCGCCGTCGTGGTCGGCACCGTCGTGCTCGCACGCGTCGACGGCGAGGTCGGGACCGCGGTGTCGCTGTACACCCGGCAGGGCGTCGTGTGGTTCCCGTTCTCGCTCGCGGTGCTCGTCGTCGCCGCGCAGCTGCGGGTGCACGTCGCCGCCGGGCGGACCCGACGCACGTTCGTCCGCGCGTCGCTCACGGTCGCGGTCGGCACGGGCGTCGCGTACGCGGTGGCGCTGCAGCTGCTGGTGCTCGCCGAGCGCGCCGTGCACGACGCCGCCGGGTGGGGCTGGCGGATCGCCGACCCGATGCTCGCCGACGAGCGCTCGCCGGCCGGCGTGCTGCTCGCCGAGCTCGTCCTGTTCGTCGTCGCCGCGAACGTGTCGGGCCTGCTGGTCGGCGTCGTGTACCAGCGGGCGCCCGGCTGGTGGGGGACGCTCGCGCTGCCGCTCACGGTCGGCCCGCTGCTGGGCGTGGCGCTGCTGCTCGACGGCGCCGGCGGCGCGCCGCACGTCGCCCGCACGTGGTC
>JAEYNO010000475.1 GCA_023412515.1 Actinomycetes bacterium | reverse complement strand
CCCCTGCGCCCCGCCCCGCGGCCCACCCTCCGCACGACCCGCCTGCGCGGCGGCCTCGCGGCCGCGCTCACGCTGCCGCTGCTGGCTGCGTGCGTCGCCAACACGCCGACCGTCACCGCGACCGACGCGGCCGGGGGCGGCGGCCCGATCACCGTCTCGTCCAGCGCCGACGCGTGCGACGTCTCCACCACGTCCGCGCCGTCCGGCACGCTGACGTTCACGGTCACCAACACCGGCGACGACGTCACCGAGTTCTACCTGCTGGGCGAGGACGGGCTGCGGGTGGTCTCCGAGGTCGAGAACATCGGCCCCGGCATCTCGCGCGACCTCGTGGTGCAGGCGCGCCCCGGCGACTACGTCACGGCCTGCAAGCCCGGCATGGTCGGCGAGGGCATCCGCGCGGCATTCACCGTGACCGACTCGGGCGCCGACGCCGGGCCCACGGGCGACGTCGCCGAGCAGCTCGCGGCCGCGGAGTCCTCGTACGTGGCGTACGTCAAGGACCAGGTCGGCACGCTGATCGCCGGCACGCAGGAGTTCGCCGACGCGTACGCGGCCGGCGACGACGCCCGCGCGCGCGAGCTCTACGCACCCACGCGCGTGCACTGGGAGCGCGTCGAGCCCGTCGCGGAGTCGTTCGGCGACCTCGACCCGCTGCTCGACCTGCGGGAGGCCGACCTCGTGGACGGCGACGCCTGGAGCGGCTGGCACCTGATCGAGAAGGACCTGTGGCAGCCGACGCCCGAGGCGAACGGCGGCGCCGCGTACGTGCCCCTGACGCCCGAGCAGCGCACGGCGGCCGCGCAGGACCTCGTCGCGAACACGCGCAAGCTCGTCGACGCCGTCACCGACCCGTCGTTCACGTTCGAGGCGTTCCAGATCACCAACGGCGCCAAGGAGCTGCTCGACGAGGTCGCGACCGGCAAGGTCACGGGCGAGGAGGAGATCTGGTCCCACACCGACCTGTGGGACTTCGCGGCCAACGTCGACGGCGCGCGCGTCGCGTACGAGGTCGTGCAGGACGTCGTGCGCGAGCAGGACGCCGACCTCGCGACGCAGCTCGACGAGCGGTTCGCCGCGCTCGAGGGGCTGCTCGCGCAGCACGGCTCGGTCGACGCGGGCTTCGTCGGCTACGACACGCTCACCGAGCCCCAGGTCCGCGAGCTCGCGGCCGCGGTCGACGCGCTGTCCGAGCCGCTGTCGCGCCTCACCACGACCGTGACGAGCGCGTGACCTCGTGACCGACGCGACCCGCCCGGTGACCGACCCGCAGCCCGCGCCCGACGACCCTGCCGCACCCTCGGCGGTGGCCTCGCCGCGCGGCGTCAGCCGACGTGCGCTGCTGGGCTGGGGCGGGGCGGTCGCGGTCGGCGCGGGTCTGGCCGGGCTCGGCGCGGGGCGGGCCACCGCCCCCGCACCGGCCGCGGCTCCCCCGGCGTCCCCGGCGGTACGCACCTACGCGTTCGCCGGGACGCACCAGGCGGGTGTCGTGACGCCCGCGCAGGACCGCCTGTACGCCGCGGCGTTCGACCTCACGACGACCGACCGCGGCGAGCTGGTCGACCTGCTGCGGCGCTGGACGGTCATGGCGGCGCGGCTCACGCAGGGCCTGCCCGCGGGTCCGCTCGGCCCCACGTCGGGCCCGTACGACGCACCGCCGGACGACACGGGCGAGGCGCTCGACCTGCCGCCCGCGGGCCTGACCGTCACGGTCGGGTTCGGCCGGTCGCTGTTCGTCGGCACGCCGGGCCCCGACGGCACGCCGGGCGTCGACCGGTTCGGCCTCGCCGACCGGCTGCCGGCCGCGCTCGTCGCGCTGCCGCAGTTCGCGGGGGACGCGCTCGACCCCGCGCGGTGCGACGGCGACCTCGTGGTGCAGGCGTGCGCCGACGACCCGCAGGTCGCGGTGCACGCGATCCGCAACCTGTCGCGCGCCGCGTTCGGCACGGCGACGCTGCGCTGGGCGCAGCTCGGGTACGGCCGCACGTCGTCGACCAGCACCGCGCAGCGCACGCCGCGCAACCTGTTCGGCTTCAAGGACGGCACCGCGAACGTCATGGCCGAGGAGACCGCCGCGCTCGACGAGCACGTGTGGGTCCAGCCGGGCGACGACGCCGCCGCGGACTGGCTCGCGGGCGGCAGCTACCTCGTGGCGCGACGCATCCGCATGACCATCGAGACCTGGGACCGGTCGTCGCTGCGCGAGCAGGAGGCCGTGGTCGGCCGCACCAAGGCCGAGGGCGCGCCGCTGTCGGGCGGCGAGGAGCGCTCCGAGCCGGACTTCGCGCGCGCGGGGCGCGGCGGGCAGCCGCTCATCCCGGTGGACTCGCACGTCGCGCTCGCGCACCCGTCGCGCAACGACGGCGCGCGCATGCTGCGCCGCGGCTACAACTTCACGGACGGCAACGACACGCTCGGCCGGCTCGACGCGGGGCTGTTCTTCCTCGCGTTCGTGCGCGACCCGCGCACGCAGTACGTGCCGATGCAGGCGCGCATGTCGCGCGAGGACCGGCTGCAGGATTACCTGCAGCACACCGGGTCGGGCCTGTACGCGGTGCCGCCGGGGGTCGCGTCGCTGCCGACCGGCGCCGACGGCGGGGCCGTCGTGACCGCCGACGGGCCGTTCTGGGGCGACACGCTGCTGACCTGACCTGACCCGACCTGACCGGGCACCGGCGCACGCCGTCCCGGGACCCCGGCCAGCCGACGGGCGCCGGTCCGCCCGGGCTCAGTCCTCGCTGCGCCGGGCTCAGTCCTCGCTGCGCTGGTGCAGCATGCGCGCGACCTCGCCGATCGTCCCCGACATCGACGGGTACACGGTCGACGCGTCGGCCACCTGGTCGGCCGTGAGCCGGTGCGTGACGGCGAGCGTCAGCGGGAACACGGACTCGCTCGCGCGCGGCCCGACCACGACGCCGCCCAGCACGGTGCCCGTGCCCGCGTGCGCGAACAGCTTGATGAACCCGTCGCGGACGCCCAGCATCTTGGCGCGCGGGTTGCGCGACAGCGGCAGCATGCTCGTGCGGTAGTGCGTGCCGCGCTCCTGCAGCACCGACTCGGGGATCCCGACGGTCGCGATCTCGGGCGCCGTGAAGATGTTCGCGGAGATGCCGCGCAGCTGCAGCGGCCGCACGGCGTCGCCCAGCGCGTGCGACATCGCGATGCGGCCCTGCGTCGCGGCGACCGACGCGAGCGGCAGCACGCCCGTGCAGTCCCCCGCGGCGTACACGCCCCGCACGTTCGTGCGCGAGACCTTGTCGACCTCGACGTGCCCCGAGGGCGTGAGCCGCACGCCGGCCTCCTCGAGCCCGATGCCGCGCGTGGTCGGCACCGAACCGACCGCGAACAGCACGTGCGACCCCTCGACCGTGCGCCCGTCCTCGAGCGTCACGACCACGCCGTCGGCCGTGCGCCGCGCCGACGACGCCCGCGAGCGCGACATCACCGTCATGCCGCGCTGCCGGAAGACGCGCTCGATGAGCTCGGCCGCGTCGGCGTCCTCGCCGGGCAGCACGCGCTCGCGGCTCGAGACGAGCACGACGTCCGCGCCGAGCGACGTGTACGCGCCCGCGAACTCGGCGCCCGTGACGCCCGAGCCGACGACGACGAGCCGCTCGGGCAGCTCGGTGAGGTCGTAGAGCTGCGTCCAGGTGAGGATGCGCTCGCCGTCCGGCCGCGCGTCGGGCAGGACGCGCGGCGTCGCCCCCGTCGCGACGAGCACGACGTCGGCGTCGAGCACGCGCTCGCGCCCGTCGGCCTCGGTCACGGCGACGTGCTCGGGGTCGAGCAGGCGCCCGGTGCCCGCGACGATGTCGACGCCCTCGCGCGCCAGGCGCGCGCGGATGTCGTCGGACTGGGCGGCCGCGAGCGTGCGCACGCGCGCGTTGACCGCCCCGAGGTCGATGCGGTGGCGCAGCAGGTCGGCGGGCGAGTCGGCGCCCACGGCGTCCGCGAGACCGTCGGTGCGGATGCCCAGCTCGGGCGCGCGGTCGGCGATGGTCATCCACTCGGCCGTCGCGATGAGCGTCTTCGACGGGACGACGTCGGTCAGCACCGCGGAACCGCCCAGGCCCGCGCGCTCGACGACCGTGACGTGCGCGCCGAGCCGGCGCGCGACCAGCGCGGCCTCGTAGCCGCCGGGCCCGCCGCCGACGACCACGACGCGGCCCGCGG
>JAEYNO010000455.1 GCA_023412515.1 Actinomycetes bacterium | reverse complement strand
CCGCGGAGCCGTCCCCGTCGCTCGCGCCCGGCACCGCGCCGCGCGGGCACCTCGACGCCGACGACGACGGCCCCGCCACGCAGCTCATGTCGCCGGTCGACCTGCCGGACCACGACCCGCTGCCCTTCGAGGGCCCGGGCCACGACGCGCCCGCGTACGTCGACGCCGCTCTCGACGCGCCGGCGTACGACGCGCCGCCGCGCGAGGCCCACGCGGGCCCGCCGCTCGACGGCCCCGCCACGCAGCTCATGGCCCCCGTCGTCGACGTCGTCGAGGGCGAGCTGGTCCTCGACGCGCTCGACGAGCCCCCGGCGGAACCGGTGCGCACGGTGCTCGCGCTGGGTGCCAACCTCGGCCCCGCGCAGGAGACGCTGCGCCAGGCGGTCGCCGACCTCGCCTCGGTGCCCGGCATCGAGGTGGTCGCGGTGTCGCCGCTCGCACGGACGGCCGCGATCGGCCCCGAGCAGCCGGACTACCTCAACGCCGTGCTCGTGGCGCGCACGACCCTCGCGCCGCGGGACCTGCTGCGCGCGGTGCACGCGGTCGAGCAGCACCACGGGCGCGAGCGCCTCGAGCGCTGGGGCCCGCGCACGCTCGACGTCGACATCGTGGTGTACGGCGACACGCTCGCCGTGACGGACGACCTCGAGCTGCCGCACCCGCGCGCGCACCAGCGGGCGTTCGTGCTGGAGCCGTGGGCGCAGGTCGAGCCCGACGCGGTGCTCCCCGGCCTCGGGGGCGGGCCCGTCGCGCAGCTCGCGGCGACCGCGCCGGACCGTGACGGGGTGCGCTGGATGGCGCTCGACTGGCTCACCGCGCCCGTGCCGGCCGCGAGCCCCGAGCCCGACGCCGACGGACCGGGGGAGGCGCGGCTGCCGTGAGCGCGACGCGTCGCGGCACGCTGGTCCTGCTGGCCACGGGCGTCGCCGCGGTCACGTGGTGGGCCATGCGCATGCTCGTGGGCCGCGGGTCCGCGACGCCGCCCGAGGTGCCGTGGCTCGTGATCGCGGTCGAGCTGGTGATCGCGGGAGTCGTGCTGTCGATGGGCTGGGCCGTGCGGCAGTTCCAGCAGGGCCGGCGCCCCGACCTCGACCCGCTGCGCGCCGCCCGGACCGTCGTGCTCGCGAAGGCCGCCTGCTACACGGGCGCGCTGCTGACGGGCTGGTACGGCGGGCAGGCGCTGTCGCTGCTCACCGACGCGGACGTGCCGGGGAACACCGCGCGGGCCGGAGCGGCCGGTCTCGCGGTGCTCGGGGCGGTCGCGCTCGCGGTCGCGGGCCTGGTCGTCGAGCACTGGTGCCGCATCCCCCCGCCGGACGCGGACGCGCCGACGCTGACGCGCGACCCCGACCCGACGGCGGGCTGACGGCACGCGCGCGCTCGTGACCTGCGGGGCACGGCGGTGCGGGAGGATGGGGGCATGACCACCGCCGCCGCGGCCCCCGGGCCGTCCGCCGCCGACCCGTTCGACCTGCACGACGTCGCCTGGACGCCGGTGTCGCCCCGGCTCGCCGGTGCGCGCCTGCTCGTGCTCGCGGTGTGGGCGGTGGTGCTGCTCGTGCCGACGTCCGTGCTGGCCGCGGCCCTGGGGATCGCGTGGCTGTGGGCCGTGCCGGCCGTGCTCGCGGTGCTGCTGCTGTGGGGTGCGCTCGTCGTGCACCGCCAGGTGCGTGCGCTGCGGTACGCCGAGCGCGACGACGACCTGCTGATCCGCCGCGGCATCATGTTCCGCGAGCTCGTCGTGGTGCCGTACGGGCGCATGCAGTACGTCGACGTGAGCTCGGGCCCGCTCGCGCGCCGCTTCGACATCGCGACCGTGCAGCTGCACACCGCGGCCCCCGGCACGGACGCGACGATCCCGGGCCTGCCGCCCGCCGAGGCCGCGCGCCTGCGCGACCGGCTCGCGTCGCGCGGCGAGTCGCGTCTGGCCGGCCTGTGAGCACGTCGCTGCACCCCGTCCCCGAGTCGGCGGGCGAGGAGGGCTACGACTGGCGCCGGCTGCACCCGGTGACGCCGGCCCTGCGCGGCTGGAAGGTCGTGGCGGCGTTCGTCGCGGTGATCGGCTTCCAGATGTCCGACACCCTGCGGCAGATCATGGACGCGCTCGGCCCCGGGCGCGCGTGGCTCGTCGTGCTGGGCGTGGTGCTGCTGGTCGGGGTCGTGGGCTTCGTGTACTCGGCGCTCGCGTGGCGCGTCATGCGGTACGCCGTGACGGACGAGGCCGTGCACCTGCGCACGGGGCTGCTGTTCCGGCAGCAGCGGCAGGCGCGGCTCGACCGGCTGCAGGCCATCGACGTCGTGCAGCCGCTGCTCGCGCGCCTGCTGGGCCTCGCGCAGCTCAACCTCGAGGTGGCGGGCGGCAGCGGCTCGGCGGTGCAGCTCGCGTTCCTGCGCGAGTCGGAGGCGACGGCCCTGCGTGCGCAGATCCTCGCGCTCGCGGCCGGGCTGGGCCCGCGGGGTGCCGCGCCGCAGAGCGGTGCCGGGGCGGTCCCGCAGGGTGCGGTCCCGGCCGGTGCCCCCGGTGCCCCCGGTGCCCCCGGTGCCCCCGGCGCACCGGTCGCCGACGGCGCGCCGGCCGGTGCCCCCGTGTTCGAGGCCGCGCCGGAGCGGCAGGTGTACGAGCTGCCGATGGGCCGCCTCGTGCACTCGATCGTGCGGTCGGCGCCGCCGTGGTTCGTCGTCGTCGCTCTGGTCGGGGGCCTGGTCGTGGGCGTCCTCACGCACGACCTCGGGGGGCTGCTCGTCGGCGTGCCCGCCCTGCTGGGCGTCGGCGGGTACGTGTGGACCCGGCTCAACACGGGTGCGACGTTCCGCGCGGCGGCGTCGCCCGACGGCATCCGGCTGCGGCACGGCCTCACCGAGACCCGTGCGCAGACCGTGCCGCCGGGCCGCGTGCAGGCGGTGCGGCTCACGCAGGGGCCGCTGTGGCGCGGGCCGGACTGGTGGAAGGTCGAGATCAACGTCGCGGGGTACGGGCCGGAGGCCACGACCGAGTCCGTGCTGCACCCGGTCGCGACGCGCGCCGAGGCCGCGGTCGCGCTGTGGCTCGTGCTGCCCGACCTGGGAGTCGACGACCCGCTGGGCACGCTCGACGCGGCCTTCCGCGGCGTGGACGACGCGGGCGGCTTCACGCCCGCGCCCGCACGCGCGCGGTGGGTGGACCCGCTGAGCCGCCGCCGCCACGGCGTGCTCGTGACCCGCACGGCGCTGATCATGCGCTCGGGACGCTGGTGGCGCACGGTGGTCGTCGTGCCGCACGAGCGCACGCAGAGCCTCGGCCTCGAGCAGGGGCCGGTGCAGCGGCGGCTGCGCGTCGCGACCTTCGTCGCGCACTCGACGCCCGGCCCGATCTCGCCGCGCGTCGAGCACCTCGACGAGCACGTCGCGGCCGCGCTGCTCGAGCAGCAGGCGCGGCGTGCGCGCGAGGCGCGGGCCGTCGCCGGTCCGGAGCTCTGGATGCGGACCGCGTCGGCCGACCTCGGGGGTGCGGGGCAGGTCG
>JAEYNO010000350.1 GCA_023412515.1 Actinomycetes bacterium | reverse complement strand
CCACGCGCCGCGCGCCGCGCAGCGCCGCGGCGACGAGCGCCCCGGCACCGCGGCTGGTCGTGCGGGTGGGGTCGCGGCGGTCCTCGGGCACGAGGTCGAGGCCGAGCGCGTGCGCGGACTCGACGTGCACGGTCGTCCCGACGCGCAGCAGCGCCGCGGGCACCGGGGCGCCGAGCGGCGACGTGACGGTGACCGGCTCGACGTCGCCGCCCAGGCTCGCGTGCAGCGTCGCGACGAACCCCGGACCGCCGTCGGCGAGCGGGCAGACGTCCACGACGTCGTGCGGCGCCCCCGCGAGCCAGCCGTCGCGGAGCGCGTCGGCGGCCTGCGCCGGGGTCAGTCGGGTGCCGAAGCCGTCGGGAGCCATGAGGACGCGCACGCGACGATCGTGGCACGCGACCGCGCGCGTCCCGGCACGCGCGACGCGCGCGGTCGGCCGGCCGGCGCTGTGGGATCATGCCGCCGTGACGACGACCACAGGCACGTTCGCCGAGCCCGCACCGTCCGCGCTGCTGCTGCTGGGCCGCGGGGTCGACCTGGCGTCCGAGCGCGGCGTCGAGTGCGTCGGTGCGCTTCCCGCCCCGGGCGACCCGGCGCTGGTCGAGCGCGCACGGGCGGCGCGCGCGGCGCTGGGCGACCGGGCGTTCGTGCTGGGCCACCACTACCAGCGCGACGAGGTCATCGCGTTCGCGGAGGTCACGGGCGACTCGTTCAAGCTCGCGCGCGAGGCCGCGGCCCGGCCGGACGCCGAGTTCGTCGTGTTCTGCGGCGTGCACTTCATGGCCGAGTCGGCGGACGTCCTCACGTCGGACGCGCAGCAGGTCGTGCTGCCCGACCTGGCCGCGGGCTGCTCGATGGCCGACATGGCCGCGATCGACCAGGTCGAGGACGCGTGGGACGTGCTGGTCGACGCGGGCGTCGCGGACGACACCGTCCCCGTCACCTACATGAACTCGACGGCGGCCATCAAGGCGTTCACGGGCCGGCACGGCGGCACGGTCTGCACGTCGTCCAACGCGCACGTCGCGCTGCGGTGGGCGTTCGACCGCGTCGGCGGCGTCGACGGGCACGGCAAGGTCCTGTTCATGCCGGACCAGCACCTGGGCCGCAACACCGCGGTGCAGGCGCTCGGGCTCTCGCTCGACGACTGCGTCGTGTTCGACCCCCGCAAGCCGGGCGGCGGGCTCACGCCGCAGCAGCTGCGCGACGCGCGCATGATCCTGTGGCGCGGGCACTGCTCGGTGCACGGCCGGTTCTCGGCGCGCAACGTCGCCGACATCCGCGCGGCGGTGCCGGAGGTGACCGTGCTCGTGCACCCCGAGTGCAAGCACGAGGTCGTCACGGCGGCGGACATGGTGGGCTCGACCGAGTACATCATCAAGGCCCTCGACGCGGCCGAGCCGGGGTCGTCGTGGGCGATCGGCACCGAGCTCAACCTCGTGCGGCGGCTCGCGCAGCAGCACCCCGAGCTCACCGTGCACTACCTCGACTCGACGGTGTGCTTCTGCTCGACGATGAACCGCATCGACCTGCCGCACCTCGTGTGGGCGCTCGAGGAGCTCGTCGCGGGGCGCGTGCCGAACCGCATCGTGGTCGACCCCGACGACGCGCACTGGGCACGCGTCGCGCTCGACCAGATGCTCGCGCTGCCCGGCCACTGACCGCACGCCCCGCATCCCCGCGCACCAGGAGGACGCCGTGACCGCACCCCGACCGCCGCGCGTCGGCATCCTGCTCTTCGACGGCGTGGAGGAGCTCGACGCCGTCGGGCCGTGGGAGGTGCTCGCGCAGTGGGCGAAGCACGGTGCGCTCGGCGCCGAGGTGCTGACGTTCTCGCCCGACGGCGCGCCCGTGCGCTGCGCGAAGGGCATGGTGATCACGCCCACCACGCGCGCGGCCGACGTCGGTCCGCTCGACGCCCTGGTGCACCCCGGCGGCCCGGACGCTCGGCGGCTCATGACCGACGACGCGCACCTCGCGTGGCTGCGGTCCGCCGCCGCGGCGACGCCGCTGGTCGCGAGCGTGTGCACGGGTGCGCTCGTGCTCGCGGCCGCGGGTCTGCTGACCGGGCGGCCCGCGACGACGCACCACGGCGCGCTCGGCGAGCTCGCGGCCGCCGACCCGACCGTCGACGTGCGTCGCGGCGTGCGGTTCGTCGACGACGGCGACGTCGTGACGTCGGCCGGCGTCACGGCCGGCATCGACCTCGCGCTGCACCTCGTCGCCCGGCTCGACTCCCCCGCCGCGGCGGACGGCGTCCGGTGGGGCATCGAGCACGTGGTCCCCGCACCCGCCTGAGGGCCGACGCCCGCGGGCACCGCCACCGAGAACGGGTCGGTAGGGTCCTGCGCGTGTCACGGATGATCCAGCTGCTGCTCGCCACCACCCGGCCGCGTCGCGCGGTGCCCGGCCAGGGCCTGCTCGACGACTCGGTGACGCACCTGCGGGTGCGCCCGGGCGACCTCGACCTGTACCGGCACGTCAACAATGGCGTGTACCTGCAGTACATGGACGTGGCCCGGTCGAACCTGCTGGCCGACCTGGGGGCGTTCGGGCGCCTGGCGCAGCGCGGCTGGTACCCCGTGGTCGCGGCGTCGACCGTGAAGTACCGGCGTTCGCTGACGCTCGGGCAGCGCTTCACCGTGACGACCCGCGTCATGGGCTGGGACGAGCGCGTCGTCTACCTCGAGCAGGTCATGGACCGCGGCGACCAGCACGTGGCGCGCGGCTGGGTCGCGGGGCGGTTCCTGTCGCGCGGGGGCGACCGGATCGCGCCCGTCGACGTCGTCGAGCTGATCGACGGCGCGCCGCGCGAGAGCCCCGAGCTGCCGGCCGACGTCGCGACCTGGGCCCGCGCGGTGGACGTCGCCCACCGCTGAGCCCGGGCCGCGACGCGGCGACGGCGGTCAGGCGCGGGGCGCGAGGACCTCGAGCAGCAGCGCCTCGGCGAGCACGACCCGCTCGAGCTCGCCGAGGTGCACCGACTCGTCGGCGCCGTGCGCGCGCGAGTCGGGGTCCTCGACGCCCGTGACGAGGATCGCCGCGTCCGGGTAGACGTCCAGCAGGTCGCTGATGAACGGGATCGAGCCGCCGATGCCGATGTCGACGGGCGGCGTGCCCCACGACGTGCTCATCGCCCAGCGCGCGGCGCGCATGCCGTCGGAGTCGCGCGGCGCCTGGAACGGGCGGCCCTCCTCGCCGTCGCGGAACGACACGCGCGCACCGAACGGCGCGTGCGCGAGCAGGTGCTCCTGCAGCGCGGCCGTCGCGGCGGCCGGGTCCTGACCGGGAGCCACGCGCACCGACAGCTTCACCGAGGCGCGCGGCGTGATGACGTTGTACGCCCCCGCGACGGGCGGCGCGTCGAAGCCGATGACGGCGATCGCGGGCCGCGTCCACAGGCGCGCGGTCAGCGGGCCCGTGCCCGCGAGCCGGACGCCGGGCAGCACGCTCGCGTCGGCGCGCAGGTCGTCCTCGTCGTAGTCGACCTCGGGGTCGTCGGCGTGCACGAGCCCCGCGACGGCGACGTCGCCCGCGTCGTCGTGCAGCGTCGCGACCAGGCGCGACATCAGCGTGACGGCGTCCAGCACGGGACCTCCGAACATGCCGGAGTGCACCGCGTGGTCGAGCACCTCGAGGTCGACCACGAGGTCCACGAGGCCGCGCAGCGACGTCGTCAGCCCCGGGACGCCGACCTTCCAGTTCGACGAGTCCGCGACCACGATCACGTCGGCCGCCAGGAGCTCGCGGTGCGCGTGCAGGAAGTCGACGAACGTCGGCGACCCGACCTCCTCCTCGCCCTCGACGAACACCGTCACCCCGACGCCCAGCTCGTCGCCGAGCGCGCGCAGCGCGCCCACGTGCGCGACCACGCCCGCCTTGTCGTCGGCGGCGCCGCGGCCGAACAGCCGGTCTCCGCGCTGCGTCGGCTCGAACGGCGGCGTCGACCAGTGCGCCTCGTCGCCGGGCGGCTGCACGTCGTGGTGCGCGTAGAGCAGGACCGTGGGGGCGCCGGCGGGGGCCGGGCGGCGCGCGACGACGGCCGGGGCGCCCGCGGTGCCGTCCGCACCGGTCACGCGCAGGACGTCGACCTGCGGCATGCCCGTGTCGCGCAGCAGCTGCGCGACCGCGGCGGCGGAGGCCTCGACGTGCGCGCGGTCGAACGCCTCGTTCGACACGCTGGGGATGCGCACGAGCGCCTCGAGGTCGGCGCGCACGTCGGCGAACTGGGACGCGACGCGCGACCGCAGGGCCGCGACGCGCTCGTCGGAGGGGGTGGGGACGGCGTCGGTGGTGGTCACGCCCCACGACGCTACTCGACTACCCTGGCGTCGTGTTCGGACGCAAGCAGGACCCCCCGCCGACCGTCGACGCGCCCGTCGTCGAGGAGCCGCCGAAGCCCGGGACCTCGGGCAAGGGCCGGCCGACGCCGTCGCGCAAGGAGGCCGAGGCGCGCAACAAGCGCCCGCTCGTGCCCGCCGACCGGCGCGCCGCCGCGAAGGACGCGCGCGCGAAGCAGCGCGTGCAGCGCGAGCTCGAGTACCAGGCGATGCGCACGGGCGACGAGCGGCACATGCCGCTGCGCGACAAGGGCCCCGTGCGCCGGTACGTGCGCGACTACGTCGACGCACGCTGGAACCTCGGCGAGCTCTTCCTGCCGATCGCGGCCGTGATGCTCGTCATCCAGTTCGCGACGGCACGGAGCGCGTCGGTCGTGGCGTTCGCCTCGCTGCTGCTGCTGTATGTCTACATCATGGCCTCGCTCGCCGACGCCTGGCTCATGTGGCGCGGGCTCCGCAAGCGGCTCGTGGCGAAGTTCGGCGAGTCCGGGCTGCCGCCGCGCGGCCTGGCGATGTATGCCGTGCTGCGCGCGTTCCAGGTGCGCCCGTCGCGGCTGCCCAAGCCGCAGGTCAAGCACGGGCAGCGCCCGTCCTGACGGCAGCGCCCGTCCTGACGTCGGGGCGCGCGTCCTGACGTCGCGTGTCGGGACCCCTCTGGGGCCGCGCGACGCCCGGTGGCGGACGGCGCCTCAGGCGCCGCAGGCCCGCACGACCTGCAGCAGCACGAACCCGACGACGAGGAACGGCAGGACCCGCCGGTAGGTCCCGCCAGGCGCCTGCTGCTGGGGCCGCGGACGCTGCGGCGTGGACGCGGCCGGGCCGCTGACGGGCACCCACCGGTTGTCGGGCGTGAGCACGTGGCCGTTGACGACCTCGCCGACGCGGTAGGTCCGGCGGGGGGCGCCGCCACCGGACGTCGTGCGCGGTTGGGCGGACGCCTGCTGCTGTGCCGCCCGCTGGGCCGCGGCACGCTCGGCGGCGGCACGGTCCGCGGCGGCCTGCTGCTCGGCGGCGCGCTGCT